>JAAFJB010000053.1 GCA_013297995.1 Chitinophagales bacterium
ATTCTTTTCTCAATCGCAGCAATCCTTGTTCGGGACGCACTTTGGCTGATGGATCATTATCGTATTTAGGGTGACCAATGGCACCAAATAAAATGGCATCGCTTTGTTTACAAGCTTCCAATGTTTCATCGGGCAAGGGATTGCCTGTTTTATCAATTGCATCTGCGCCCATAATGGCATAAGCATATTGAAATTGGTGAGTGTATTCTTCGGCAACTGCATTTAGTACCTTAATTGATTGGGCGGTTACTTCCGGTCCAATACCATCTCCATTAATAACGGCAATTTTCTTTATCATAACTATATTAATTCCTTTTCAAATTTTTCTATTGTATCTTTTCTACTCAGTAAAAAATCAATATCATCGTATCCATTTAGTAAGCAGGTTTTCTTATAGGGATTCAATTCAAATGATTCTTGTTCACCCGTTGCATCAATGGTAATGGTTTGCTTATCTACATCAATGGATAAGGTTGCAGTTGATGCTTGCTGAAATATTTTTTGAAGAAAAGCATCGGAAACCGTAACAGGAAGTACGCCATTATTGAGTGCATTGTTTTTGAAAATATCGGCAAAAAAGCTGGATACTACTGCATAAAATCCATAATCAAGTATGGCCCAAGCAGCGTGCTCTCTGGATGATCCGCATCCAAAATTTTTTCCAGCTACTAAAATCTCACCCGAATAAATCGCTTGGTTCAACACAAAATCAGTCTTTGGCTTTGCGGTATCATCTTGCTCATAGCGCCAGTCTCTAAAAAGGTTTTGTCCGAACCCATCGCGGGTTGTAGCTTTTAAAAATCGTGCAGGAATAATTTGATCGGTATCAATATTTTCCATGGGCAGTGGAACAAAGCGACTCTGTATTTTTTGTAATGCTTTCAATGAATGGTATAATTTAAAGTCTATAATTTTTCGTTCATCATTTCTCTAATATCGGTAACTACGCCTGTAATGGCAGCGGCGGCGGCGGTGAGGGGGCTTGCTAATAAGGTTCTGGCACCCGCTCCTTGTCGCCCTTCAAAATTCCTATTACTGGTGCTAATACAATAAGTGCCAGCAGGAATTTTATCTTCATTCATACCCAAGCAAGCACTGCAACCCGCTTGCCTTATTTGAAAACCAGCTTCGGCAAAAATATGATCCAGCCCTTCTGCATGGGCTTGCTTGGCTACTTGTTGTGAGCCAGGTACAATCATTACTTTAACGGAATCGTGTTTTTTCTTTCCTTTTACCAATGCAGCTACCTGCCTTAAATCTTCTATGCGTGAATTGGTACAACTGCCAATAAAAACATGCTGAATGGGCATGCCTATCAACGGCTTTCCTTCTTCTAAACCCATATACTGCAAGGCTTTTATGAGATTCTTTCTTTCGCCCTCATCTAAAATAGTATCACTTAATGGAATGTTTGCATTGATGGCCATACCAAGGCCTGGATTGGTACCATAAGTAATCATGGGTTGAATGGCCCATGCATCTATATTTATTTCTTTATCAAATACTGCGTTGTTATCTGAATATAATTTTTTCCATACTTCCAACTGGTTATCCCATTGCGTGCCTTTGGGTGCATAAGCCCTGCCCTGCATATAAGCAAAAGTTTGTTCATCAGGTGCAATCATGCCACCCCTGGCTCCCATTTCTATACTCATATTACAGATGGTCATCCTGGCTTCCATACTCAAGCTGCGAATGGTGCTTCCCGCATATTCTACAAAATATCCAGTGGCGCCACTGGCAGAAATTTTAGCAATAATATAGAGGATAATATCTTTTGAAACCACACCCGGTTGTAGCTCGCCCTCAATATTAATACGCATGGTTTTGGGCTTGGTTTGCAACACACACTGTGAAGCAAAAACCATTTCCACTTCACTGGTGCCAATACCAAACGCAATGGCACCAAATGCGCCGTGGGTAGAAGTATGGCTATCGCCACAAACAATGGTCATGCCCGGTTGTGTTATACCCAATTCTGGCCCAATTACGTGTACAATGCCTTGGTAGGGATGGCCTAGCCCATACAGTTCAACCCCATGTTTGTCGCAGTTATCAATCAACTGGTCTACCTGCATTTTAGACAACTCATCTTTAATAGGCAGGTGCTGATTCAGCGTTGGCACGTTATGATCTGCTGTTGCAATGGTTTGTTTAGGTCGGAATAAATTCAACCCCCTTTGCTCTATTCCTTTGAATGCTTGTGGGCTGGTTACTTCATGAATAAAATGCTTATCAATATACAAAACAGAGGGACCGTTCTCAATTTTCTCTACTACGTGTTGGTCCCAAATTTTATCGAATAATGTTTTTCCCATCTTGATCTTTATTTATGCGGTTACATTTGCAGATAAGTACGCTTTTGCCATCTGTACCAAATCTGGTTCTAATACTTCTTTCTGACCATCAGCTACTTTTAAAAACTGCTGATACAATGCATCAATATCATCCCTATTAAATTCGTATCCTATTTTATGAAACCGATACGCAAGTGCACTTCTACCACTGCGAGCGGTTAGTACAATTTTACTTCCATCAGCACCTACCTGATCGGGACTAATGATTTCATAGGTCTGTGCATTTTTTAAAAATCCATCTTGGTGAATTCCTGAAGAATGCGAGAAAGCGTTGGCACCTACAATGGCTTTATTGGGTTGCACTGGAACCCGCATGGTTTCTGATACTTCACGGCTTAATGGATTCAGCATCTGGGTTTTAATATTGGTAAACAAACCCAAGTGTTTGTGTTGCTGAATTACCATTACTACTTCCTCTAAAGAAGTATTACCGGCACGTTCTCCCAGTCCGTTTATAGTACACTCAATTTGTCGCGCTCCATTAATTGCACCGCTGATAGAATTGGCAGTAGCCAATCCCAGATCATTGTGGCAATGGCATGATAATATGGCTTTGTCTACATTCGGCACATTATTCATTAGATAGGCAATTTTTGCTCCATATTGGTGGGGCAAACAATAGCCAGTAGTATCGGGTATATTCACCACGGTTGCTCCTGCTTTAATAACGGCTTCTACCACGCGTGCAAGATACTCATCTTCGGTTCTACCCGCATCTTCTGCAAAAAATTCTACATCATCTGTAAAATTTCTGGCCCATGTTACGGCTTGAATGGCGCGTGCTAAAATTTCGTCTTGGGTGGCGTTGAATTTAGCTTTGATATGAAAATCAGAAGTGCCAATACCGGTATGAATTCTTGGTCGCACTGCATATTTTAACGCATCGGCCGCTACTTCAATATCTTTTTGTACCGCACGAGTTAGTCCGCAAACCGTGGCATTTTTAATGATGCGTGAAATTTGAGAAACCGACTCAAAATCTCCGGGACTGGAAATGGGAAAGCCTGCTTCAATTATATCAACACCTAGTTCCTCTAGTTTTAGTGCCAGCGTTAGTTTTTCTTTGGTATTTAACTTACAACCGGGTACTTGCTCACCATCGCGAAGCGTAGTATCAAAAATGTGCACTTTCTGTTCCATATTAGCTTATTTTACATGAGGCAGATGAAAAGACAGGCACGTATTACTGTTATTGATTGCCTTTAATAACAATAGTACGGCCTGTCATATTCGAATTTAGTTTGTCTTATCTTCGATTTTGAAACAAAACAGTATTGATTTTACACTCTTAAACCTAGGGTTGAATTGATAAGAGTTAATCTGGTATTGCGTTTTACCATAAATGAATTACGATGCCCAACCGATCTACAGATGCGTTATTTCAACTGATTCAGTCGCTAGAAAGAGCCGAAAAGCGCAATTTCAAGCTTTATATGACCCGAAATAGTGGGTCGGGCAACCTCAAAGTAATTCAGTTGTTTGATGCCATTGATAAAATGAAGCAGTATGATGAAACAATGCTTTTGAAAAAAAACCCGACCATTCAAAAAGCGCAGCTTTCTAATTTAAAAGCCCATTTATACCAAGAAATCCTTAGCAGCGTAAGATTACTTAGGCAGGTAGATAATATTGATCTTCAATTGCATGAACAATTAGATTTTGCTAGAATTCTATATAATAAAGGGCTTTACCTGCAAAGTTTGAAAATATTAGATCGGGTTAAGGAACTTGCAAAAACAAACAACCAGGTTACTTATATTCTTCAAGTATTGTTTTTAGAGAAAAAAATTGAAGCCCTGCATATTACTCGTAGCATGCAAGACAGGGCTGAGCTGCTTTGCCATGAAGTAGAAGCCACCAATGAACGACTTTCTATCATTAGTACCCTTTCTAATTTATCGCTGTTATTGTATGGCTGGTATATTAAAAATGGACACGCCAGAAATGAAGCCGATAAAAAAGCGTTGGATATTTATTTCAATCACCCCTTTTTACACGAAACGGAACAATACCAAGGGTTTTATGAGAAGATGTATTTGTACCAGTGTTATTGTTGGTATGCGTTTATTACGCAAGAGTTTTTGTTGTATTATAGGTACTGTCAAAAATGGGTGGACTTGTTTTATGCTGAACCCAAAATGATTGAAGTAGAAACAGTGCATTATATTAAAGGAATGCACAACTTATTAGGGGCGCATTTTGATTTAAGAAATTATCCTAAATTCAATGAGACCATACAAATTTTTGAACAGTTTATTCAAACACCCGTTGTACAAGAAAATATTAATAACCAAGTACAATGCTTTACTTATTTGTACACCGCAAAACTGAATAAGCATTTTATGGAAGGCTTATTTACCAAGGGTTTGGTATTGGTGCCAGAAATTGAAGCGCAGTTAAAACATTTTGAAATATACCTAGATCGCCACCGTATTCTAGTTTTTTATTATAAAATAGCTTCGTTGTATTTTGGCAGTGGAGATGCTGCAAAAAGCATTGACTACCTGAATAAAATTATTAATTGGAAAGTAGATTTAAGAACTGATTTACAGTGTTATGCCCGATTGTTGCATTTAATTGCCCACTATGAAATGGGCAATACCGATTTATTAGAATACTTACTAAAATCGGTGTACCGTTTTATGTATAAAATGCAGCACTTAAGTTCGGTAGAAGAAGCCATATTTGGTTTTTTGCGACAAGCATTTAGAACACCTGCCAACAAAGTAAAACCCTTGCTTGAGCAATTGTTGGAGGCATTAAAAAAAATGACGAACGATAGAATGGAAACTAGGGCATTTATGTATTTAGATATAATTTCTTGGCTAGAGAGTAAAATACATCGCAAGCCCGTACAAACTATTATTCGTCAGAAATTTCTAGCTGCCAAAAAAAGGGTTAGCGCATTAGGTGCTTAGTAATGGGAAAGCTAATATGCATAGCACATCCAGAAGTGGGCGCAGTATGTATGCTAATAGCCCCATTGAATAATTCAACGCGACTGGTAATATTATACAATCCAATGCCTTTTTTCTGTGAAGCAAGCTCAAATCCAATTCCATTATCGTTGATAGATAAATAAATAATTTGCATAGTTCTACCCAATTCAATTTTAAAGCCAGCAGCTTGGGAGTGTTTTAAAATATTATTGAGTTGTTCTTGTATGATTCTAAAAATACTCAACTTAAAATCATAGTTAATATCGTGTTCTATAAAACTGTCTGAAATAAATTCAATGTGCATTTCTTTTACAGCAGTAATTTCTTCCAGAATACTATCAATGGCTTTTACCAAACCAAAGTCTTTAATAAGGGGAGTTACTAATCCTTTTGACAAGCTTCTAATTTCTTCAATAGCTTTTAAAATAAATTCTGCGGATTGCTTTAACAATTCAGAGCCGCCTTTATGCTTTTTTTCAGCCGATGCAATGTACATCATAGCAACAGTAAGCTGTTGGTTCACATTGTCGTGTAATTCCTTACTAATATCGTGTCGCTCTTTTTCTTGGGTATGAATAACTGCTTCGGTAATTTCTTTTTGTTTGGCTTGGCGTTCTTCTTCCAGCTTAGTTTCTAGCAGAAGTTTGTCGGTTATATTATTGGCAATAGCCATTACCGCATTTCTACCGTTATATTGAAGCCGGTGAGAAGATATGTCCATAAAAATTTGCTTCCCAGTTTTGGTCTTGTGTTCCCAGGTAGAGCTGCTTTTCATAGTAGCACTCTCTGTAATTTTTTGGATGAACTTTTTAAGGCGACCAAAATGCGCTGGGGTTCTCAACTCCCAAATGCTGAGTGCTAAAAATTCTTCAAGCGAGTAGCCATATTCTTTTTCGGCCATGGCATTCACTTCAAGAATTTTGTGGGTTTCTAAATCCCAAACATAAATAGCCATGGGATTATAATAGAATAAGCTGCTGTATTGCTCCCTACTCACTCTAATATTTTCTAAATTTTTCTTTCGTTCAATACTGTATTTGATAGATTTAGAAAGCAGTTTTTCATCAAACTCACCTTTTACTAAATAGTCTTGTGCGCCATTGGCCATGGTTTCCAAAGCCATGTCCATATCTGCGAGTCCCGTTAACACAATTACAGGTATTGCGCCCGCATACTTATTAATTTGATTATAGGAGTCAAGCCCGGAGCTATCGGCCAAGGTAAGATCTAGTAAGATTAAATTGGGTTGTTCCTCTTGAATAAATTGAATAGCTGCTGCATTGCGATCTGCCCTGAATACTTTATCAATAGGAAGTCTGGTTTTCCAGAGTAAGGCTTCCAGTAACAATAAATCTACTGGATTGTCTTCTATAACCAGTATGCGTAATAAAAGTGAATTTGAATCAGGCATATATTCGCTCAATAGCGGCTTTAAATTTTTCCATAACTACCTTTCTTTTCAAACTCATTTTAGGCGTCATTTCTCCCGTATCAATGGTCCATTCTCTGGGTAATAGTTCAAACTTTTTAATTTGCTCTACATGATTAAAAAATGTATTAAAACGCTCTACCAGCTCACGATACAATTCAAGCACTTTCGGGTGATTAATAGCTGCTTCATGAGTAGTGAAGGCAATATTATTTTCACGCATCCATTCCTGGAGATTGGTAAAAGAGGGAATAATTAATGCGCCTACAAATTTTTTCTCCGCTCCTACTACCATTACTTGTTCAATAAAAGGGCTTTCTTTTAATTTATTTTCAATGGGTTGGGGAGCTACATATTTACCTCCACTGGTTTTAAAGAGTTCTTTTTTTCTGTCGGTAATTTTTAAAAAATTACACTCGTCCCATACCCCAATATCGCCTGTAAGCAACCATCCATCTACAATAGTTTCTGCGGTTAAATCTGGGCGTTTATAATATCCTTTCATTACACAAGGGCCAGCAACTAATATTTCACCATCATCTGCTAATTTTACTTCAATACCCGTGATAGGTGGACCTACAGTACCAAATTTCATGCCTCCATTTTCTTGACGATTGACGCAAATAACGGGACTATTTTCGGTAGGCCCATATCCCTCATATACGGGCACGCCCGCTGCATTAAAAATTCTTAATAGTTTAATTTGACAAGCAGCTCCACCCGTAATAATATAAGAAATATTACCACCCAATGCTTCCTTCCATTTAGAAAAAATTAGTTTTCTGGCAATAGTCAGTTGAAAATTATACCATGGCCCGCCACTGATTCTATTATCATATTTCTCTGCCAAATCCACGGCCCAAAAAAACAATTTTCTTTTGATGCCTTTGAGTTCATTCCCTTTGGTCATTATTTTTTCAAAAACTTTTTCAAGCAGTCTTGGCACCGTAGAAAATCCATTTGGTTTAATATCTTTAAGATTGTCGCCAATGGTTTCAAGGCTTTCAGCATAATAGATGCTGATTCCACTATACATATAAATATAAGTAACCGTTTTTTCAAAAATATGGTTCAGCGGAAGAAAGCTAAGCACTTTAGATTCAGGTGCATCTCTAAACGGAAAACTTTGTTTAGAATATTGCACATTGGTACGAATATTTTTATGCGTAAGCATCACGCCTTTGGGTGTTCCTGTAGTGCCAGAAGTATAAATAATAGTAGCTACTTGTTCTTCAGGAACAGATAACTTAATAAGATTCACTTGATCTAGTAAAACAGGCGATGCCAATTGGATTATTTCGCTCCAATGTAAAGCACCTGCAATTCTATCAAAAGTATATACCGCTTTTATAGAAGGAATTTGAGGGAGGATATTATTAATTTTTAATAATAGATCTTCGCTGCTTACAAAAATATATTTCACGGCAGCATCATTCAGTATAAACTCCAATTCAATAGGATTGGTAGTAGGATAAACGGGCACCAGAATGGCACCTATTTGTTGAACCGCTAAATCGGTAAATACCCATTCGGGTCTATTATTACTGATGATGGCAATTTTATCGCTGCTCTCAGGTGTAAAATCATGGGCATGTACGCCCAGTGAAATTAAACCAGCACTGAATTTATTTACGGTATCTGCTACTTCACGTGTACTGTATCCACGCCATTGTCCATTTTCTTTTGCCGCCAGCATATCGTTTTTAGGGAAATTGGCAAGCTGGTACTCAATACAATCGAAGAGGCGTTTAGTGTTCATATAGAATCGGTTATAAATTGCAATTGCCGAATATCATTTATCTGGAATATTTCCTAAAATGAGCTATCAAATTAAGGAAATATCAACAAATAAAAAAGTGAATCATTAAATACCCGCTAATTTTTTAGAAAAACAAGCTAGAGATTGGCTTAATCTACAATCAAATGCGTAAGCAGTCCATCCCTCAGCTTTGGCTCAAACCAAGTACTTTTAGGAGGCATTACATTCCCGCTATCGGCAATGGTAAAAAGTTGATCAATGGTAACAGGATAAAGGCTGAACGCCGCGGCCATTTCACCACTATCTACCCTTTGTTCCAAAGCAGCTAATCCACGAATACCGCCTACAAAATCAATGCGCTTATCGGTACGTTGGTCTATGATACCCAGCATAGGGGCAAGTATTTTCTCTTGCAAAATACTCACATCCAATACCCCAATGGGATCATTGGTATAAGTACCTGGCTTTGCTTTTAGTTTATACCATTGTGATTCAATATACAAGCCCATGGTATGGAGTTCCTCAGGGCGATAGGTTTGTTTGCCCATTGGCGTTACTTCAAATGAAACTTCAATTGCAGCAATAAATGCTGCCGCTGATAATCCATTAAGGTCTTTCACTACCCGGTTATAATCCATGATATACAACTGGTTGGAAGGAAATAAAGTAGTTAAAAAATAATCGGCGGAAGGACCCGCTTTATCGCCCAACTGCGTTCTTACTTTTGCAGCAGAAGCTGCTCTGTGGTGACCATCAGCAATATAGGTACAAGGAATTTCATGGTTGAAAATAGTGGTGATAGATTCCACCATTTTAGAATCGTTTACAATCCAAATACTATGTTGAATACCATCTTCTGCTGTAAAATCGTACTGGGGAGATTTTGATAATTTCCACCCATCAATCAACGCATCTATGGCAGTATGGTTGCGATAAGCTAAAAAAACATTACCTGTTTGGGCACCAGAAACTTTAATATGGTTGATCCGATCCTGTTCTTTTTCGGGACGAGTAAATTCATGCTTTTTAATGATATCATTTTCATAATCATCCACACTACTCACGCATACCAGTCCAGTTTGACTCCTTCCATTCATCACCAACTGATAAATATAATAGCACTCTTTAGATTCCCTAAATAAAACATCTCTTTTAATAAAGGCGTCTAGGTTGTCTTTTGCTTGTAAATAAACTGCTGGAGCGTGTATGTCTATTTTATCAGAGAGGTCAATTTCACTTTTAGTGATATGCAAAAAGGAGTACGAATTTCCTTGTGCGGCTATTTTAGCTTCCGCACTGTTGAGTACATCATAAGGTAGACTTGCTACTTGCTTAGCCAGTTGAGGCTGGGGACGCAAAGCCTTGAAAGGTTGAATGATTGCCATGCTGCAAATATCGTTGAATACGTTAACAAAAGAAAACTAATCGTATAAACATTGTATTATCCATGCTGCTGGGCAAAATCATGCATCAGCCCACAGAAAACTTCCACCGATTCTAGCGGTAGGGCGTTGTACATGCTCACCCTTACTCCACCAACGGTTCTATATCCTTTCACGCCAATCATCCCTTCTTTTTTGCACAAATCCAGAAATGGGGCTTCCAAAGCAGGATTATTTAAGAAGAATACTGCGTTCATTTCACTTCTATCTTCTTTGGCAACAGGCGCATGAAAGAGCGGTAAGGAATCTATTGTATGATAAAGCAAAGCAGATTTGGCTTGATTTCTTTTGCCCATTTCTTCCAAGCCACCTTCTTGTATAATCCATTTAAGCGTAAGCATGCTTACATAAACGGCAAATACGGGTGGCGTATTCATGAGAGAACCCGCTTCAATATGTTTCTGGTAATTCATGATGGTAGGAATTTTTCGGGTAACTTTTCCCAATATATCTTTTTTTACCACTACCAAATTAACACCTGCCGCACCCATATTTTTTTGAGCACCTGCATAAATAAGTGAGAATTGATTAAAAGGGGTAGGCCTGCTAAAAATATCACTGCTCATATCAGCCACCAATGGAGTATTGGCTTCAGGAAATTGATGCCATTGGGTTCCTTCTACCGTATTATTAGAAGTAAGGTGGAGGTAAACCGAATCGGATGGAATATTAAACCCTTTGTTGATGTATTGATACTGCCTATCGCTGCTATCGGCCACCACATTTACATTACCGAATAAACGGGCTTCTTTCACTGCCTTATTACCCCAAGTGCCATTATCGCAGTAAGCAGCAGTATCGCTTTCATTCAATAAATTCATAGGCACTTGCATAAACTGAGTGGTTGCGCCCCCATGTAAAAATAATATTTCATAGGAATCATCTAACTGCATGAGTTTTTTCACCGAGTCTTTTGCCTCTTGTAAAATTTCTTGGAACCATGCGGTACGGTGACCAATTTCTAATAAAGACAAACCCGTTTCGTTAAAATTAAGGATGGCAGCGGCCGCCTGCTCCAAAACGGGCTGGGGTAAAATAGAAGGGCCTGAATTAAAATTATACAGCTTCATAGTCAAAACTTAAAGCGCAAAGTAAACCGATTATCTTTACATTATGCAACTCCCTTCTTCATTACTTGAAAATGCCGTAGCACAATTTACCAAGTTGCCCGGCATTGGTAAAAAAACAGCATTGCGGCTCGTATTGCATCTCTTAAAACAGCCTAATAATGAGGTAGAACTATTTGGTGAAACCATTACCCGCATGCGCAACGAAATTAAATTTTGCCAGCGTTGCCACAATATCAGCGATGGCGATATCTGTTCTATCTGCGCCAATTCTATGCGAAATCAACAAGTGATTTGTGTGGTAGAAAATATTAGGGATGTAATTGCTGTAGAAACTACCCAGCAGTTCCATGGAACCTACCATGTGCTGGGAGGCATTATTTCACCGCTTGATGGGGTGGGGCCCGACCAACTTACTATTGAATCGCTTGTGAATAGGATTGAAAAAGAAGCAGTGGAAGAGCTGGTATTTGCTTTGAGTCCCAATATTCAAGGCGATACTACCATCTATTATATACAGAAAAAAATAAGTCACTTAGCCTGCCGAGTAACCACCATTGCCAGGGGTATTGCTTTTGGTGGGGAATTGGAATATGCAGATGAAATGACCCTAGCCAGAAGTATTGCCAACCGATTACCCGTTCAACAATATGTGAAATAAGTTGGCAATCATTAACTTTTAATTTGAATAAGGGTGCTTATATTTGCTGTTTAAACATTAATTTGATAGTTGAATGAAAAAGTGGACGAAAATTATATTGCTACTAATAGCCATTGTTGCTGTTACTGGAGGCATTATGGTGTACCGGATTTTCACCAAACCACATCGGGACGTCTCCAGCGAAGCCGGGGTGAAAATGACGGCTCAGCAACTTTTTAACGCTTTCAAGGCCGATGAAGCCACAGCCAATACCCGCTATCTCGATAAAGCCATTGAACTCAACGGCGAAGTGCTGGATCAAAGCACCAACCAAGATGGACAGTCCGTTGTAAATTTTAAAACCGACGACCCATTTTTTGTAATCAACTGCACATTTAAAACCCATCCCGGTGAGCTAAAACCCAATTCAACCATTACTTTCAAAGGAATTTGTACCGGTTATATTCCCGATGCCAATGTGGTGATTAATGAAGGTGTGTTGGTGGGTGGTTATTGAGTTATTGAGTTATTGAGTTATTAGGTTATTGAGTTATTAAGTTATTAGGTTATTAAGTTATTGAGTTATTGAGTTATTGGGTTACTAAGTTATTAAGTACAGTTATGAAAAAAGTGATTAGCCTATTTACCTTATTTCTGCTAGTAAGCATTTGTATGAATGCCCAAAAAATATATGGTACCCGCAATGGTAAAATAAGTTTTACAGCCCCCAAAGACGAAGACGTAACTGCGGTGAACAATGAAGTGGTGAGCCGCCTCAGCGATAAAGGAGACATCAGCTTTAGTCTTCTCCTGAAAGGATTTAAATTTGCTTACGCCGAAATGCAAACCCATTTTAACAACGATTATCTGCAAAGCAATCAGTTTCCGCGTGCCGATTTTAAAGGGAATATTACCAATATCAAAACGGTCGATTTCACCAAAGATGGTAACTATAAAGTAGCAGTTACCGGCAATCTTACCCTGCATGGCGTTACAAAACCAATTACCGTGAACGGAATTATTTCAGTTAAAGCAGGCAAGCCTAGTGCTAATGCACAATTCATTATTGTAATGAAAGACTTCAATATTGACGCCGCAACCGTAACCAATCAAGTGAATGCTGTAATCAATTGCGTGTATCAATAATTTGTATATTTAGGAAGTAAACGTCATTAAAACAAGTTCATTACTTGATCTATTGTCAAAACTTCTAATATTCAAATCTATATGTCATGCCAAAACTTTTCATAGCTAGATTACAAAAAATAGATTTGCTCATAAAAAAAAGAGCAACTGGAAACGCTAAAGAGTTGGGAGAAAAATTAGGTATTTGTGAAAGAACTGCTAAGGAATTTATAAGTGTAATGAGATCGTGCGGTGCGCCAATTTATTTTAGCCGAATTTCATGTTCATATTGTTATGAGCGAAATGGTGATTTCATAATTGGTTTCCAGTAAATCAGGTTTCAAAATCTTTAACATTTTTTTTACAAATGTGCAGCCTTACTACACGAAACAACATTTCCTTTGTAAAAAAATATGAAAAATCATTTACAATTTGTTAACCGCTTCAAAAAGTATCTCCTTTTTTTATCTTTAGGAGTTCTATTATTAGGATGTACTAAAAAAAATAGCTTTAAAGCCAGTAGTAATCAATCAAGTGATGACTTGTTTGTAGTTAAAAACGGCATAATTGCTTTTGAGAATTCAGAAGCTTTCGATAAAGCAATTAAAATATTCAAATCAGAGGGTGTAGAAAAATTTTCAGAAAGAATAAAATTGATTCCAAATTTTAAAGGACTTAGTGAAATAAAGTTAGAAGATAAAGAAACTATACTTAGATTAAATAAAGCACTAACTAAATCCGATCTACAAAATAAATATTTAGGCCTAGAATCAAATTCAGAAAATGATTACACACCCGTGACGGAAGAGTTGTTTTATGACGACTATTTAATTCAAGATCCCTTCATGGAAATCTTATTAAATGATCACAGGGAGGTCATGATACAGGATTATGTGATACGAATAACAGAAAAAGGTGTATTTGCTTATGAGTTGACGAGTCAGAGTTTTTTCGAGGATGTATTTAATACACAAGGTTTTGATAATACTTTAGATGGTAAAAATACAAACGAAAATTTAGACTTTAGTGAACTGGTAGAGGTTTTACCAGATATATACTTGCTAAATCGAGATGAATTTTTTTTAATTCCGCAGAGTCAAACAAGCCAATTCCATGTAATGAGAATGGTATTTTAGGAATTAATATTTTTGGACAACTTCAGGACTGCCATCAATCTATTGATAACCGTAGGAGGTTTACTGCAACAGCATGGGCACAAAATCTTGGATTTTATTCATCGATCGGTGTAAAAATAAGAAGGCAGACAAGAACACTAGGAATTTGGTGGAATGTCAAAGCAGATCAATTATGTTTAAAGGCAGAGGGCGTTTATAAAACAAAATATTATAATGACATTTTCACTGATATCACATTTAAAGTTAATAATATCTGCGAATCAGGAGTTAGAAGTAAAGAGAGAATACTTGATGAGCACACATTGCAAATAGGAATAAAAGCTGGCAGTGGTAAAAATAAGCCATCGGTAAAATTTTCAAAAAATTATTCATTTAAAAAGCTTGTATCAGAATTCAGTGGGAAAGATAGGAATAATAATTTTTTTAGACTTATCAAACATAATTAACTGATTTTGAGATAGGAGCCTGCTATTAAGCAGCTCCTATTGTTTCAAATATATCCTATGATCAAAATAAATTCAATCTACTTAGTCACACTATTATTTTGCCAAAATGTATTATCACAGGATCTCCAAATATTTAAGCATAAGTTCAGCATCGAACCTAGAATTGGCTTTGTGAAAACATTTTTCAAAGTAAATGATCCTTGGGGTAGAATAAGTAAAATACCTAACTCGAGACCATCAATTGGCGCAAGATTGATGTATAATAAAAATGAAACTACAAAATATATACTTGAATTTAATCATTTCAAAATTGGTAATTCTGCACGATTCCCTTCCGATGGCATTTACGGTTTTTCTGTTGGAAGTGCTTTCTTACAATTCGCTTTTCTATACCAGAAAGAGATAGTTAAAACGAGTAACAACAAGTTTTCATTGTATTGCAATGCAGGACCAGGCATAAGTTTTACTTTCAGTCCAGATGCAATTGGTTTTGATGGAGGGTTGAATGTAAACACAAATGGAGATACTATATTTGAAAATAAACAGTCATATAAAATCAATAAGCCAATTTATTTATCACTCAATGGTACCATTGGTTCACGAACCGAATGGAATAATAGAGTATATACCACCGCTTTCTTTTCTTACTCTCAAAGCGTCAGTACCAATAGCGTTACACTTCATAACATTGAAATGACTGATTATGTATTAAGCCAAACACAAAAAGCAACCATGCGGTATACAGGTAGCTTTAGCTTTATTGGTGTTGCTTTTGGATACCGGTTTTAGTTTTGAATTAATCCATATTTTGTTGTAAACCAATATGGACTTATCTTTGCGTTTATTCAGGTGGATTTGTTTATTGTTCAGCCTGAATTTTCCGCTGTAAAATGCGGGACTAACCGAACTAATAAACGTTTTGAAGTGAACCCCCACTCATTCTGGCGTTTATTGGTGTATTAAACTACCATTTAAAAGGTGTTTGAACCAAACGTATGCAGATTAAAGAAGAATTAGCAAAAAGAATCTTAGTTATTGATGGCGCCATGGGCACCATGATTCAGCGTCATAGTTTAGAGGAAGCTGATTATCGTGGCGAACGTTTTAAAGACTGGCATTGCGATGTTAAAGGCAATAACGATCTGCTCTGTATTACCCAACCCGATATTATTAAAAATATTCACAAGCAATACCTAGCTGCTGGCGCCGATATTATTGAGACCAACACTTTTAGTAGTACCATAATTGCCATGGCCGACTACGACATGCAATCGCTGGCTTATGAACTGAATGTTGCTGCTGCCCATTGTGCTAAAAATGCAGTGGCTGAATTCACAGCAGAAAATCCCGGTACTTCCCCCAAATTTGTTGCAGGTGCCATTGGCCCATTAAACAAAACCCTTAGCCTATCTCCCGATGTAAACAATCCTGGCTTTAGGGCAGTCAGTTTTGATGAAGTTGCCAGTGCCTACTACGAACAAATAAGCGGATTGGTAGATGGCGGTGTGGATGTGATTTTAATTGAAACCATCTTTGATACCCTGAATGCAAAAGGTGCCATCTATGCCGTTAAAAAATATTTTAGAGACAAGGGAATTCCCGAACTGCCCGTGATGATCAGCGGTACCATCACCGATGCTTCGGGAAGAACGCTGAGCGGACAAACACTGGAAGCTTTTTACACCTCTGTAATGCACGCCAACCCCCTAAGCGTGGGGCTCAACTGCGCTTTAGGAGCAGCCGATATGAGAAGCCATATTGAGGAATTATCTCAAATTGCTTCCTGCTATACTTCTGCTTATCCCAATGCAGGCCTACCCAATGCCATGGGCGAATACGATGAACAACCTCATGAAACCGCACATTTTATTGAAGAATGGGCCCAACAAGGTTTTGTAAATATTGTGGGCGGCTGCTGTGGCACTACCCCAGACCATATTAAACATATTGCTGATAACGTAAGAAAAATTTTACCGAGACCATTACCTGTGGTTGAAACAACGATCTAAAAAATGAACAGCATCAAACCTTATTTACGCCTTGCCGGTCTTGAACCGCTTATCATTCGCCCCGAAACAAATTTTGTAAACGTAGGCGAGCGTACCAATGTAACTGGTTCTAAAAAATTTGCACGCCTTATTAAAGAAAATAAATACGAAGAAGCACTTTCCGTTGCCCGTCAGCAAGTTGAAAGCGGCGCCCAAGTGCTGGATGTGAATATGGACGATGCACTGCTAGAAGGGGTGAGTGCCATGACCACTTTTTTAAACTTAGTACAAAGTGAACCCGATATTGCTCGCATCCCCATCATGATTGACAGCTCTAAATTCGAAATCATTGAAGCGGGCTTAAAATGTGTGCAGGGCAAATGCATTGTGAACTCTATCTCCATGAAAGAAGGAGAAGCCAAATTTATTGAACAAGCGCATATTTGCAGGGCTTACGGCGCGGCTGTAATTGTAATGGCTTTTGATGAAGTGGGACAAGCAGATACCAAAGAAAGAAAAATTGAAATCTGTGCCCGTGCTTATAAAATACTGGTGGAACAAGTTGGATTCGATCCCCAAGACATCATCTTCGATCCCAATATTTTTGCAGTTGCTACTGGTATTGAAGAACACAATAATTATGCGGTTGATTTTATAGAAGCTACTCGCGAAATTAAGCGGCTTATGCCCCTGGCTAAAGTAAGCGGTGGTGTATCAAATGTATCTTTCTCCTTCCGTGGTAACGATCACGTGCGCGAAGCCATTCATGCTGTTTTCCTCTTCCACGCCATTAGAGCGGGTATGGACATGGGTATTGTAAATGCGGGCCAGCTTGTTGTGTACGATGAAATTGAACCCACACTGCGCCAACTCTGTGAAGATGTGTTGTTGAATAAAAACAACGACAACAATGAAGCTACCGAAAAATTAATTGTTCACGCCGATTCGGTAAAAGCTAAAGGTAAGGTTGAAGTAAAAAATGAAGTATGGAGAACCGAGCCTGTAGAAAAAAGATTAGCGCATTCTTTAATCAACGGCATTACCGATTATATTGATGAAGACACGGAAGAAGCGAGACAGAAATATCCCCGTCCACTAGATGTTATTGAGGGTCCTCTTATGGATGGAATGAATATAGTAGGTGATTTATTTGGAGCAGGTAAAATGTTTTTACCACAGGTGGTGAAAAGCGCACGCGTTATGAAAAAAAGTGTGGCCATTCTTACCCCCTATATTGAACAGGAAAAAGAAGACCGCAGAAATGCCCATATTGCCGCAGGTACTACCAACGAAGAGACTGCTGGCGCTGCTAAAATATTATTAGCCACCGTGAAAGGTGATGTGCATGATATTGGTAAAAATATTGTTGGTGTAGTACTGGGCTGCAACGGTTATGATATTGTAGACCTTGGGGTGATGGTGCCTGCTGATAAAATTTTAGAAGCAGCAGTAAGAGAAAAAGCAGATATTATTGGTTTGAGTGGATTAATTACGCCTTCACTAGATGAAATGGTTCATATAGCCAAAGAAATGAAGCGCCGCAATATGAAACAGCCCTTATTAATTGGCGGTGCTACCACTTCTAGAATGCATACTGCCGTTAAGATTGCGCCTGAATACAACCTGGGTGTGGTTCACGTTCTTGATGCTTCTCGCAGTGTTACCGTTGCTGGATCACTGCTGAACAAAGAATTGAAAACTCCCTTTTTAGTTGAGCTGAGTACTGAATACGGTAAGTTAAAAACAGATTTCGATAACAAAAAAGTAGTGAAGCAATACCTGCCTTATGGGGATGCTTTGGCTAATAAAGTAAAAATTGACTGGGATCAATACCAACCCATTCAACCCAGTTTTACCGGAATAAAAATCTTTGATCAGTACGACCTAAATGAGCTTCGCCAGTTGATTGACTGGAAGCCTTTCTTTATTACTTGGGAAATGCACGGCAATTTTCCAGCTATCCTCTCCGACTCAGTAGTTGGTGAAGAAGCTACTAAACTATACAATGATGCCAACGCATTGCTCGATAAAATAATTGCAGAAAAATGGTTGAATGCAAA
>JAAFJB010000054.1 GCA_013297995.1 Chitinophagales bacterium
TGATGCAGTAAATCCTTTGGCACTAAAATCTTTACCTGAGTTACAACGAATGATGTTTTTTGATCAAACGGATAGTGCAGAACAGCTTGGTATAAAAACTATGAAAGGGGTGCCTCAAGCAATAAAGCCTTATCAGTCGCTGGGCGACTTATTCATTCAGCAATTGCAATCAAAAAAAGATACCAATTACACCCATTATCGCAGATGGCTTAGCCTCGATTCTGCCATTGCAATTACGCAGTATACCATTGGGGGCATTACTTATAAACGTGAAGTATTTGCATCGCATCCCGCTAATAGTATTGTAGTAAGAATTACTTGTAATAAGACCAATGCATTGCAATTGCAAATAAAATTAAGCAGGGAACAGGATGCTGTTTCAACAGCAGCAATGGGAATTGATAACTGCATATCCATGCAGGGCCGTGTAAATTGCGTTGACGATAAAACGGGTGAGCAAAAGGGAATGCGTTTTGTCTCCTATGTTAAAGCAGTAACTTCTTCAGGAAAACTAACTATTAGTAAACAAGGTTTAATCACCGTGAAAGACGCCAATGAATTGATTTTGTATATTTCTGGTGCTACTAGTTATGCTGGAAAAAATCCAGATAAAATATGCCGACAAACCATTGCAAAAATTGCTGGCCAATCCTTTAAAAATATTTTAAACCAGCATTTGAATGATTATCAACTCCTTTACAATCGCGTAAAAATTAATCTTGCGGCAGGTATTGATCCATTTGAATTGCCACAAGATAAACGCATAGAAAGGGTAAAGAAAATGGATTATGAAGATCCATACCTTTCAGAATTATTATTTCAGTATGGCAGATATTTATTAATTGCGTGCAGCCGAAAGGGCGACTTAGCCGCAAATTTACAAGGAATCTGGAATCAGAAAATGAATCCACCATGGAATTCAGACTACCATACCAATATTAATTTACAAATGAATTATATGGCTGCTGAAGCTGTTAATTTATCTGAGTGTACCCATCCCCTTTATGCATTGATGGACTCGTTGGCCAAGTATGGTAAGCATACTGCTAAAACAATGTATGGTGCTAGAGGCTGGGTTGTGCATCACCTCACTGATGTTTTTTGGCGCACCGCACCAGCCGATGATGTGGTTGGAGTTTGGCCCTTGGGTAGTGGTTGGTTGGCACATCATCCTTATGATCATTTTTTATTTAATAGGGACACTAATTTTTTGCGCAATAGAGCTTTTCCATTGATGAAAGGAGCCGCTCAATTTTATCTAGATTTTTTAGTACCCATACCTGATGGTCTGCCAAATGCTGGTAAATTGGTGAGCAACCCTTCACATTCGCCAGAAAATGGATTTGAAAAAAAAGACGGCAAGCAATTTCAATTTACATACGGGGCTTCTATGGATATGCAAATTATTCATGAATTATTTAGCAATTGTCTACAAGCCATTCAACTATTGGGTACGCCAGAAAAACCTTATGAAACTGCCTTTAAAGCTGAAATAGAAAGGGCATTGGCGAATTTAGCACCCATTAAAATCAGCCCTTCCACTGGTGGCATTCAAGAATGGGTTGAAGACTATAAAGAAATTGAAAAAGGACATCGACATATTTCACACTTGTATGCATTATTTCCTTCTAGCCAGATCAATAGAAATACGCCACCACTTTATGCTGCTGCACGAAAAACCTTGGAGCGTAGACTGGCTGGTAATCCCAATGCGGAAATTGAAGAAGCAAAAAATAAATATGCCAGCTATGGAAGTTATCTTGATGGAAAAAGTTTTGGTGGTTGGCAAAGTGTTTGGATCAGCATGATGTGGCTTAGGCTTGCTGAGGCGGAACAGGCATATAAGCACCACCAATACCAACTAAAATTTGGTATGTTACCCAATTTTTTTGGCTGGGCTGCGCAGTTAGATGGAACATTTGGGTCGTCGGCAGTGATTGCTGAAATGTTATTGCAAAGTCACACTGGAGTGATTGATTTACTACCAGCACTTCCCAAAAAATGGACGAATGGTTCTGTAAGTGGATTGAAGGCGAGGGGAGGATTTACGGTAGATATGAAATGGGAAAATGCAATATTAAAAAACTGTATAATTGAGTCAAGCAAAGGAAATAAATGTATTCTTCAACTAAATGGGTTGAGTGTTGAAAAAATAATATCAGATGGTAGCACAGTTGATTTTATTCAACAAGGCAATCAGCTTTCTTTTACTACTATAACTAAAAAGCGTTATCAAATAATTCTAAAGTAAAATAGGATGAATAAAATAATAGATACTCATTTGCATACTTGGGATTTAAATAAGCTCGACTATTATTGGTTGAAAGGAGAAGAATCTATTCTAGCAAAAACTTATTTTGTTGCAGATATTGAGCCAGAACTCAAGAACGCAAATATTACTGCTGCAATATTGGTACAAGCAACGAATAGTCTCGCCGAAACAGACTGGCTATTGCAACTCGCAGAAGCGTATTCTTATATTTTAGGCGCAGTGGTATGGTTGCCGCTGATGCAACCAGAGCAAGTAGCTGCCTTAATTGATACCTACAAAGCCAACCCTTATTTCAGCGGGGTACGCCACCAAATACACGATGAAGCAGATCCCGCTTGGCTATTACAGCCAGCAGTTGTGGCAAGCCTTGGTATACTTGAACAGCATGATATTCCATTTGATATTGTTGGTACCAAGCCAGCACATATAGAAACAGCATTAAAGCTCGCCCATCAATTACCCAATTTAAGAATGGTATTCGATCATTTAAATCAGCCTCCAGCAAATGATACGCTTGCATACCATGAGTGGAAAAGATTGATGTTAGAAGCGGCTCAGCATCCTCATTTTTTTGCAAAAATATCAGGGTTGGGAACAGCTATCGGTAATGGTAAGCAATGGTCTGCCAAAGAGATCAGGTATGCAATAGAATATATCATTGCTGCCTTTGGCGTAGATAGAATTTTTTGCGGTGGAGACTGGCCCGTATCCTTATTGGCTGGCTCTTACAGTTATACTTGGCAACAATATCAATTGGTGATTGATGATTTATTGTCAGCACCAGACGCCCATAAATTGTACAGTGGCAATGCGGAAATTTTTTATAAAGTAAAACAAATCTAATTTTTAAGGAATTCTATTTTAAAATCAAATTAAACGACTGCGTCATAAATGCATAGTGAGCTCCATCCCGGGTATAATCACCAGAAAAAAGGAGACTGCCCTTAAGCCCATCCGCACTGATCCATTTTGAGGGCATTTGTCCCAAATAATTGGTATGATTTTTTCCGCCCCATTGATCTTCCGAATGAAAAATTGACCAAGGTCCCCAAGGATTTTTACTCTCATACATTTGTAACTCTGAACCTTTATCCCAAGTAGAATATTCAGCGGGACTTGCATTTTCTTTGTGTGGAATTAGATCACTGAAATTTATCAGTATATACCTTTTTAAAGCTTTGTTATAGGTAATGGTAGGGTGACCAATATGACCAGCATCAGAAAATATAGGTTCTGCTTCTGTTTCCTTACGCGTCCAAATAGGATTATTGCCATTATTTGAACCGCCGTAAAACTGCCATGCAGTTCTATTCAACACACTATCTTTATGAACCCTTCCCATGCGCACATGGTCGCCTGTAGACCAGCTTACATCATTAGAAATGGCATAAATATAAGGCGCAAGGTCGGCTGGAGTTTCTGTATTGCCTTTTCCAAAAGTTAAAAAAGCAGGCCCTCCAAAATTAGCTCCAAAAAAAATAGGGGTTTCAGCATCGGGAATATTCGTCCAAGTTTTACCCTTATCAACCGATTTAATAATTGCCGCTACTCCGCCGTGCTTTGAATACTGGTTAATAAATCCTAGTTCGTGACCAATAGACGGATCTATATATTCCCAGGGTTTGTGCATTTTCATTCTATTCAAACTCGAATCGAAGGGTACGGGTTTGGAAGGGATATTCCAATCATAGTCGTATAAGCATACATACCAAGCAGAGTCTATGGCAACAAAGCCACATACATATCTAAGCAATAACTTTTTAGGGAGATTGGCTCTAAAATCATAACCCTCAAAATCGGTTGCTGTTTCTACTTTGTGATTGGGGGGTATGCCTACTACTTTAAGTATATGCGCATACCAATACCTGCCTCCAAAATTTTCTCCATCATCGTCAAGCGTATAAATATTATCGTCAATACCCCAGGTCCACCAGTGCATATCAGATGCAGTGCCTGGGTATTTATATGGAGTGCTGGTCCAGGTTAATTTTTTTATAAGATTACTTTCTGGGTAATTTATTTTTCTGTGGAATTTAATGCCAGATTGCTTGGTTTGACTAAAGCCTGCTATTGCAAAACCAATTAGTAGGATTAAAACCGACTTTTTTTTTGATATAAGATTCATGGGTAATATTTATTTTTTTGGTTGTATTGGGATAGAAATTCTTTTCCTTTCAGCAGGGTTTAAATCAACTTTTATATGGGTATAATTGAAAGTGTTTGCATTTACATTTGTTTGCTGATCTGCATAAACAGAAGCTGTACAAATATACTTGGTAGGATTGAATATTTCAAGCTCAATATTTTGGGAGCTCTGCCCAATAATTTTTGCAGAAAGCTGGTCGAAGCAAGCCAATTTTCTATTTTCTGTATCAAGATAAATACTGGGTAATTCAGTAGCAGTAAGCATCATAGCAGTTTCACTCCAGGTAGATCCCGGAAAAATTTCACCTATACCTTCCAACCAATCAGTGGTACTTACTCGCTCACTTATCCAAGCAGGTTGGAGGCCTGGAATGGGAGACGCATCAGTGGCAATATATTGCGGAATTGCTTTTGTAATAAGTTCCAATAAGTGTAAGTAATAATATTTGCCCGTTGCTCTGTAAAGTTTCAATAGTGCAATACCCGAATGGGTGCAAATGCCCGGTGCCCCATGTTTGTTTTGGGTATTCGCCCATACTACTCCCGTAGTTTTTTTACCCAACTTTGCCAAAGTACTGCCAATAGGAAAATTAAAATCGTAACTGCTGATCCAAGTAGAAAATTGCAGGGCAATATCTTCTGTAACCTTTAACCAGTAAGGGTCTTTGGTATATTCGTAGAGCTCTATAAAAGACGCTAATAATCCATAACAAGATTCACTGTCAAAATTCTGCATGGCATCTCCAGCACCGCCATAAATTAACCCCTTGCTAATGTATTTTTCAGCATAGTCTTTGCCAATTTCTTTTGCTGCTACCGCATATTTTGGTTCTTTAAAATAGTCGCCCAGCAACAATAAAGCTGCAGGTACAATACCACCGCTGGTAGATCCACCTATAATTAAATCGCCCGTTGTATTGTTCACATATTGCCCCAACTGGTGGTATTGCTGCCAAGTTTTTAACATGGCATCTCCTACTTTTTTAACACCAATTTCCCAAGCCGGTTTAATATTAATTCCTAATTTTTTAAATGCTTCAAACTGTTTTAAAATATAAAATAATCCATCTCCACTCTTACGAATAAGGTGCAGGTCTTTGGCTACAGAACTCGATGGGAATATCCCAAACCATTTGTCTCCTTTTTCTCCGGTATCCCAAAAATATCCGGATGGAGAAATTCCGTCTGCAAATAACCAGTCAAAATTTCTAATTACATTTTTTCTGCTTTGCTCCCCTCCATTCAGTAATAGGGGATAGGTAGAAATCATGCCACCCGTCCAACCAATCTGCCAGTCTTGATAACAGTTCTCTCTCATACCCACAGAATAATATCCAAAGTTTGGTTCAAAGTTTTGACGATTAAATTTTTCTTCCAACATATTAAATGCAACCGAAAAGGGAACGGAAGCTGGGGCTATTTTTTCGGGTAATAAATCGTTTTTTATGCCAGCAAAATAATTGTATAAACCTTGAATGGAATTGCAATCGAAAAAATAAATTCTCGCAGTAAGCTGAATGCTATCACCCTTAATAAAATTCGCTGGTTTGTCGTAACTAGGGGCAGTCATGTCTGCAATGGTATATGCAAATTGTTCTCTAACAACCGGTGCGGTGATGCGAATATTGGCGTTGGTTCTGCTGGAATTTTCTTCTATATCAATACCATGATCTCCTTTGCAAGATGATTGATTGGTGAGCAACCAGTAACCAGATTTTGAAGCGGGACTATAAAATCCAATGGAAGGGGTACTCATATCACCACTTCTTTGTTGGATCCGTGAAACACCGTTATTTATATTTAGCCTAGGAATATCTGAAACCAGTTGTGGTTTATCAATACCAATATCGCGGGAGTCGGCCCAAAAGCTTAAATAAGGTTGTTTAATAGAACGAACTCTATTGCCATTATACACTGCACCTGGCATGAGTACATAATTATTGCTACTCCAATTATTAAAATCAATATCCAATGAAACAGAAGCTGCTGTTAAAGATCCTGCAGTACAATGAAAACTAAGTTGAATATCAAACACGCCAGTTTGATTTATCACAGGTGTTATTTTATGGGATATTTTCCAATCAGCACCATTGATATTAAGCGGTATATTATTTTTATTCAGCAAAACCTTTTTTCGAATTGAAACTTGATTGAATCGAGACGTATCATATTGTGTTATTAAGGCAGCAATACTGGCATTGTTCTTTTTTAGTATGGATGAAAACTGAGAAAATCCCAGTATTGGCAAGCTAGTTGCAATTAAAAATAGTATTTCCTTAGGTAGATATATGCGTTTCAATGGCGAGAAAGGTTGCATGCGGTGATTAAATTTGGAAAATAAATATAGTTCAATTAGCGCTATACAAATGCCAATCAATAGCATGCTCTGGTATTATTTTGGCAATCGCAGTTTGAATCAACTACTGTACTCTAAAGAACACACTCATATCATGCTAAAAAAATAATATCTTCCAACAATACAATGTATCAGCAAGCCACTAGAATAACAAACCATTAAAGTGTATTGCCCATACACTGCTGTTTGGTACTTAGGTATTCTTTCCAAATTTCTTTTACAATATCGGCTGCTGGTTTAATAGAATGAATTAGGGCGGCTACTTGACCAATTTCCAATTCACCTTCTTGCATATCGCCTTCAAACATTCCTTTTTTTGCCCTAGCTCTTCCCAGTAAATGGGTTAAAATTTCAGCACTTGCACCTTCGGCTTCGGCTTTTTCAATTAGACTATAAAATTCATTTTTCAGCAGACGAACTGGCATTAATTTTTTCATGCTTAACTGGGTATCTCCTTCCGTGGCTGCTAATACGGCTGTCTTGAAATTGGTATGCGCAGATGCTTCTGGTGTGCAAACAAATCTGCTGCCTATTTGAACACCATCTGCTCCTAATACCATTGCGGCCAACATCTGCTTGCCAGTAGCTATTCCACCTGCTGCAATTAGTGGAATGTCAATGACTGCTCTCACAGCCGGTATCAATACCATACTGGTGGTTTCCTCTCTTCCATTGTGGCCACCCGCTTCAAATCCTTCGGCTACAACTGCGTCGCAACCGGCTTCCTGTGCTTTCAAAGCAAACTTGCTGCTACTCACTACATGGGCTACTTTAATTCCATGCGATTTTAAAACTGGAGTCCATATTTTTGGGTTACCCGCACTGGTAAAAACAATGCCTACTTTTTCTTCAATTATAATTGCTATAATATCCGCTATATCTGGATACAACAAAGGAATATTTACCCCAAACGCTTGGCTGGTAGCTGCTTTTGTTTTTTGAATATGCTCTCTTAAAATAGCTGGGTACATACTGCCAGCGCCTATCAATCCCAATCCACCTGCATTACTCACCGCACTGGCCAATTGCCATCCACTGGCCCAGACCATACCCGCTTGAATAATGGGGTATTGAATACCAAATAATTGGGTAATGGAATTGTTCATATGCCTATTTATTTGTGCAGATAGAATGAGTTTGCTTGAGCAGTACAAGTAATTACCAATTCATTAATGCAAATATGCGTAGGTAAATTAGCAGCATAGAAAATTACGTCGGCAATATCTTTAGCTTCCAATGCTTTAAAGCCTTCATATACTGCATTTGCTTTTTCATTGTCGCCTTTGTATCGCACCAAAGAAAATTCTGTTTCAGCAGCACCCGGATGTACGGCAGTAACTTTAATATGATGGGGTAATAAATCTATTCGCATGGCTTTACTAAGTGCATCAACAGCGTGTTTGGTAGCACAGTATCCATTGCCTTCCTTGTACACTTCCTTACCTGCGGTTGAACCAATATTTATGATATGTCCTTTTTTACGTTCTATAAAAAATGGAACTATGGCTTTGGTTACATAAATCAATCCTTTTACATTGGTATCAATCATGGTGTCCCAATCATCTAAGGAGGCATTTTCAAAACTATCTCTCCCCAATGCTAGTCCCGCATTATTCACCAGCACATCAATATTTTTCCATTCGGCTGAAAGGCTATCTATTGCTGCTTTTACAGCGTTTCTATCTTGAATATCAAAGCAAAGCTTGTGCACTTTTATAGGGTATTGCTGCATTAACTCATCTGCTAAAATAGCAAGCCGTTCTTTTCTTCTTCCCGTTATGATACAGTTCCAACCTGCGGCGGCAAATTGTGTGGCTGTTGCTTTTCCAAAACCTGCTGTTGCACCCGTTATAAATATGGTCATTGCTATAAATTAAGTGGAACAAAATTAAGTTTTATTTTTAACTGACTCAGGAATGAATAAACTCCAATAGGTATTGATTTACCAAAACTGTTGCTTCCAGCATACCCATATGCCCTACACCGTTTAAAATGTGAAGATATTTTTCTGCGGGCAGCTCAGCTTGAATTTGTACATCTGTTAAGGGAACTGCGCTGTCTTCAGTTCCAGCAATAAACAAGATGGGTATTTTACTCTGTTCAAGTATTTTAGTTCTGTTCGGCCGAAGCATCATGGCTTTGGTATATGCTTGTAGGCTTTCCTTGCTGAATGCTGCCGCTTTTTTAATTAATTGATTGATTAGTTCCGGTGAATCTTTTTTGCACGCTGCCCCCAATAAATTAGGGATGGTGGTTTTTAAAAACGCTTGACTACCATATTCGGATATTAGTTCGATACTTTTTTTTCGATTGCTTTTTTTCTCATCACTATCCGCATAGGCAGTAGAATGGATCAGAGCCATTTTAAGCAACCGTGCTGGATATTTTTCTGCAAATGCTAGTGTAATATATCCGCCCATACTATGACCCATCATTATGCATTCATCAATTTGCTCATGCGCCAATATTGCTTCAACAGATTTTGCCATTGCCTCAATACTAAGCTCAGTTTGAGCGGTATAAGTTGAGCTGCCTATACCGGGTAAATCTGGTACTATTAGTCTACAATGTGGTTGCAAATAATTTACCTGCTGCTCCCAAATACTGCTGTCTTCTCCAAAACCATGTAATAGTACTATGGCAGTACCACTGCCCATATCGGTATCGGTATAGGATATGTTGCCATATTCACTAATAATATTTTTGTTTAACCAGTTTTGCATCAGGAATAATTAATCAAATGGGTGCTACTATTTCACCCATTTTCTATACCAAAAGTAGGCTATTAATAATAGAGTAAGTAAACAAGCTGCTTTATAAATAGAATCACCGTAAAGTGTATAAAAAGTTAATTTAGTATTGGTAGGAATAGCATACTTAATAGCGGCTGCTTTATCCCATCCACATTGTTTTATTATTTCACCTCGTTCATCAATTACAGCAGATACACCTGTATTTGCACTTCTAACCACCCATCTGCGGGTTTCAATGGCTCTTAATTGCGCATAGGCTAAATGCTGTAAATGGCCTGGTGTATTTCCCCACCATCCATCATTGGTTAGAATGGTTAATACATTGGCACCATTGCGAACAAACTCACCAGTATATTCACCATAAATACTTTCATAACAAATAATAGGTGCTGCTTTATACACTGCATTTGCATCGGCAAATACTAGGGCTTTATCCGATCTTCCATACCCACCAGTAGAGCCGCCAAATTGCTCTAAAAGGGGTGCCAAAAAAAATAAAAAATTGGGGAGTGATTCTACGCCTGGCACCAGCTTACTCTTGTTGTAAAATTGTAGTTGCCTTCTGTGTTGAATAGAAATGGCTGCATTAAATGCGTCGTAATACTTACCATTACCCGTTAGTCTGGCTGTGGGGGTTGACTTCTGCGCCCCATAATTTTTGAATGTTTCTATCCCCGATATAATTTGTAAGGAAGGATTTTGTTGCGCCCATTTAAAGATAGGCTGGTAATAAATATTGCTCAAAATATTATCCTGCCAGTCCACCACACTCATTGCCGTTTCGGGCCAAATAACCATGCGTGTATTAATATCAATAGCGGAAGCAGATAACTGAATTAATTTTTTAATTTGATCGGTCGCGCTGCCTTCCTCAAATTTTTGGTAAGGATCTATATTGGGTTGAACAATTACAATATTATTATTTGTAGCTGGGACACTTGAATCGGGATTTACCAGCTTACTTAAACCAATCAAACATAAAAGATAAAGTGTGAAGGGCAGAAGCCGATGCAGTAATATATTTTTTAGCGGTGCTTTTTGAATGATGGTGCGCACTAAAAAATAGGCCAGCAAATTGCTGATCCAAATAGCGAGACTACCCCCGGCTACCCCTGTATATTCATACCATTGAATCCACGCTGGTCTGTTGGCCAAAGCATTGCCGAGTGTAAGCCAAGGCCAACTCAATTCCCAGTTCAGGTGTATATATTCAAAACACAACCAAAAAAATATGAGTGAAAAAAAGGAGATAATTGGAGACGATATTTTTTTCATTTTGGTATATCCCCACCAAGGAATGGTCATCAATATCGTGTTGATAAGGATGGCAGCAATGGCACCTTCTACCGTTGAATTCCATAACCACCAAGTGGTGCCAGCATTCCATACCAGCATGCTTAAAAAAACGCATCTCAAAAAAAAACCAGTCCCAATACCGCTATTGGCCAGCAATAATAAAGGTACCCAAGCAATGGCAATCATTGGGGTAAACGCTGAATCAGGCCAAGCAGCTATTAATAATAGTGCAGCAGATAAACACAATGCAATGGATGGTAATGGTTTCAACAATTGAGTTTTAAAATGAATCGCTTGTAACCGGCTTGAGCCATTTATTTTCTGCTGTAATTTGGTGCTTCCTTGGTAATATCAACATCATGGGCGTGACTCTCTTTCATACCTGCATTGGTGATTTTTACGAAACTTGCTTGTTGTAATGCTGGAATATTCTTTGCGCCACAATAACCCATTCCCGACCGAAGCCCTCCCACATACTGGTAAATAATTTCACTGAGACTACCCTTATAAGCCACCCTTCCTTCAATACCTTCTGGTACGAATTTTTTGATGTCGGCTTCCACGTCCTGAAAATACCGGTCGCCACTGCCTTGGCTCATAGCACCCAAACTTCCCATACCACGGTATTCTTTAAATTTTCTGCCTTCGTAAATAATGGTATCGCCGGGACTTTCCTCTACCCCTGCAAAAACACTTCCCATCATTACCATATTGGCACCTGCAGCCAATGCTTTTACCATATCGCCTGTATATCGAATGCCCCCGTCGGCTATAATTGGGATACCTGTTGATTTTAACGCTTTGGCTGCTTCCATAATAGCGGTAAGTTGCGGCACGCCTGCCCCCGCAACAATACGGGTAGTACAAATAGAACCGGGGCCAATACCTACTTTTACGCAATCAGCACCTGCATCTGCCAATGCTTTTGCACCTGCGCCTGTACCTATATTACCTGCAATTATGGGTAGGGTTTTAAAATTTTTTCTGAGTGCTTTCAATGCTTCAATAACGCCCTTGCTATGACCATGAGCACTATCAAGCGTAACAATATCTACACCTACTTGTTGCAATGCCGCTGCACGTTCCATTAAATCTTGTGTAATACCCAATGCTGCTCCTACCAATAACCTGCCAAGACCATCCTTGCCCGCATTTGGAAAATTACGGATCTGTAAAATATCTCGGTAAGTAATGAGTCCAATCAACTTACCCTGTTTATTTACAACGGGTAATTTTTCAATTTTATACTGACGAAGTATTTTCTCTGCTTTTTTTAAATCGGTTCCTTCGGGAGCAATTACCAAATTTTCTTTGGTCATTACTTCTTTCACTTTTCTTCTTTTATCGGTCTCAAACCGCAAATCCCTATTGGTTAAAATACCTACCAACCTGCCCCCACCATCTACTATTGGAATACCGCCTATTTTATTTTCTTTCATCAGCTTTAAGGCATCGCCGATGGTAGCGTCTACCAATAAAGTAATGGGATCAATGATCATTCCACTTTCACTACGCTTTACTTTTCTTACTTGCTCCGCTTGTTTTTCTATACTCATATTCTTGTGCAGAATACCAATTCCACCTTCTCTTGCCAATGCAATAGCTAGACTGGCCTCGGTAACTGTATCCATGGCTGCGGATAAAATGGGTATATTAATGGTGAGGTCTTTGGTAAGATGGGTGCTGATATTTACATCACGCGGAAGTACTTCACTGTATGCGGGCATCAGTAAAACATCATCAAAAGTAAGGCCTTCGCCAAATAATCGGGAGTTGGTATTCTTGCTGGTGGAATGGGTGGGGTTTATTGCCATGTGCAAAGATAGCGGCATGCATAAATTCCTTCCAAAATTATTTCTGTTAACTTTGCACCACTAAATTGATTTTTTTTCAGGTATGTCCTTATCCGCACCCACTGCTACCACCCGCTATTTTACCCTCCAATTCGCCTTGTTATGCCTTAGTAATTTTCTTTTTTCAGTCAGCTTTAATATGATGATACCCGAATTGCCGGGCTATCTTACTAAATTGGGTGGGGCTGAATATAAAGGGTTAATTATTGCGCTTTTTACTTTAATGGCGGGTATATCTAGGCCATTCAGTGGAAAATTAACCGATACCATTGGAAGGGTTCCTGTAATGGTATTTGGTTCCTTGGTTTGTGTGGTTTGTAGCTTATTGTATCCCCTGCTCACTAGCGTTGTGGGATTTTTATTGCTCCGTTTTGTACATGGTTTTTCCACTGGATTTAAGCCGACAGCCACTTCCGCCTATGGTGCGGATGTGGTACACGAATCAAGAAGGGGAGAAGCCATGGGTGCTTTGTCAATCGGCTATACCCTTGGAGCTTCAGCGGGGCCAATGATTGGCAGTTATTTGGTAGATTTTTTTAGTTACGATACCATGTTTTATATTTCTTCGGCCTTTGCGCTGGGTTCAGTAATCATTCTTTATAATATTAAAGAGACCCTGGCTGAGCCACAGAAATTTGCTTGGAAATATTTGCGGATAAAGCGGACAGAAATTTTTGATCGCTCTGCACTTCGGCCTTCCATTATTACCTTATTAATGTGTTTTTCTATCGGAACCATTCTTACGGTCGCCCCTGATTTAAGTGAGCACCTTGGATTGCACAACAAAGGAATCTTTTTTGCTTTTTTTACCGTGGCTTCACTCGTAATTCGCTTTGCTGCGGGTAAAATCTCCGATCGTTTTGGTCGCATTCCCGTGTTGATTGGGTCTTCATTGGTACTGATATTTGCTATGGTATTAATGGCCATTTCCAATACGGTTCCAATGATGCTTACTGCAGCTGTTATTTATGGATTGAGTTGGGGTGTAAATAGTCCCACGCTCTCCGCATGGACCATCGACTTATGCCAGCCAGAAAATAGGGGTAAAGCCATTGCCTCCATGTATATAGCTTTAGAAATTGGAATTGGTACTGGTGCATTATTTTCTGGATGGCTTTATGATAATATTCCTTCAAATTTTATATATGCATTTGCCTTACCCGGCATATTTGCGTTGGTGGCTTTTGTATTACTCATAAAATGGCAGAAGGCAGACCATTTTTAACGGAGCTCAATTTTTTTTCCGGGTATTCTAGTAATGATATTTTGTATTTCTAAATTCAATAATGCAGTAGCCATTCTACCGCTGTTTAACAATGCTTTACTATATAATTCGTCTAGACTATTAGGGCCATCTTCTCCTAAAATTTTTATGATCAATTGTTCATCATCTGATAGTTGAGCGAAGATTTTTAATTGAATAGAATCACCACCATCTTGCTGCGTTTCCCAGCCCATAGTCTCCAACATTTGTTTAGTAGAAGTAAAAACTGCTGATTTATTTTGTTGAATTAAATGAAGACAACCACTGCTGTGCAAATCGGTAATTTTTCCAGGTAAAGCAAATACTTCTCTATTGTAGTTAAAAGCTAAGTCAGCCGTAATCATACTTCCACCTTTAACGGCGGTTTCAATTACTAGTGTAGCATCAGCAATGCCAGCAACAATTCTATTCCTTTTTGGGAAATTGTACTTATCTGCTTTGGTTTGATGTGCAAATTCACTCAGCAATCCACCTTGCTGCAACATGGCATTTGCCAATGATTTATTTTGTGATGGATACATTTCATCTAGCCCATGCGCCAATACCCCAATGGTTTGCAGTCCGTTTTTTAAAGCTGCTTTGTGTGCAATGGAATCAATACCCAGTGCAAGTCCGCTCACTATCACCACATCTTTGGGCAATGATTCAAGAATGCTTTCCGTGGCATTTTTTCCATATAAAGTATTCATTCTAGTACCTACAATACTGAGTATTTTTTGAGCATTTAAATCAGCGGTTCCGCTCCAGTATAATAATAATGGAGCATCATAACAATGCAGCAGGCGATGCGGGTACTGCGCATCTGTAATAAATAAGGGGCTGATTTGTTTTTTTTTAAGATAGTTTATTTCAGCATCAACAGCGGCAGCTACCGAACCATTTTTTATTTGATCGGCTGCTTTTTCCGAAATACCGGATACCGTTTTTAATTCCTTTTTTCTGGCAGCAAAAACAGCGGATGCTGTTTCAAAATATTGAATTAATTTTCTACCGCTAACGGGACCAATCTCCGGAATTTTTGTCAATGCTATTTGATACCAAAGTTCTTCTTGCATATAAAATTTTATGCAAGCTCGGTATTATTAACAGCGGCAGATTAGGTATTTATACCCTAAATGCGGGTAATGGTAACCGTGGTTCTCCTGTTTTTTGCGCGACCATCTTCTGTTTTATTGTCGGCCACTGGTTTACTGTCGCCATATCCGTTAAATTTTAACCTTGTTGCTTCCACCCCTTTTGCAATTAAAAAATCTACAATTGTTTTAGCCCTGTTTTTAGATAAGCGTATATTGTCTTCTTTGCTTCCAATATAATCTGTGTGACCACCAATTTCTATTACAAGGCTTGGATTTTCTTGCAATACAGTCACTAATTTTTCTAATTCAATGGTAGCACTCGCGGGTAGATTGAATGCATTATTTGCAAACTCAATATTTTTGAAAGTGATGATGGCATTGAGTTTTATGGGTTGTAATGCAATATTTTTTTGGTACACACTATCGGCCTCACTTTTACTCAGCTCATACAATTCATTGTATGAGAAATAACCTTTTCTATTCACAGAAAAAGTATAGTCTTTTCCCGTAGGAAGGGTAATAAAATAACTACCTGTTTCGTCTGTTTGTATTTTCATCAACACCATTCCATCAGTATTATTAATGAGTTCAACCGATGAAGGAAGGCTTTTTCCAGTTTGTATATCGGTTACTTTTCCTTTTACATACAAAGTTCTGTATGGTCGTATATCGGGTCTTAGTTGAAAACGATATAAATCCAATTCCCCCCTGCTATCACTTCTATCACTGGCATAAAAAGCCGTGAGTCCATCAGCAGATACCGCCAAACTTCCTTCATTTTCAATGGTATTAATAGGGTATCCTAAATTTTCTGGACTGCCCCATTCACCCTTGTTGTTTTTTCTGATCATAAATAAATCAGCACCTCCATAACCTGTTAGTCCATCCGAAGTAAAATACATGGTTTGGTTGTCGGCATGAATAAAAGGAGCTTGGTCATCACCTGCCGAATTAATAGTATTCCCTAAATTTTCTGCGGCGGTCCACTTACCATTTGCCAATTGGTGACTGCAATAAAGATCTGCACCGCCAAATCCCCCAGGCCTATTGCTGCTAAAATAAAGGGTGCGTTTGTCGGGACTCAAACTGGGTGCGCTTTCCCAGAATTCCGTATTAATATTATCCCCCATATTCTGCGGCTCACTCCAACCTTGTGGGGTGAGAAATGAAATATAAATATCAAAATTACGGGTATGTTGTTCGGCAAATTGACCTGCAAATAACATCCATTCACCATCTTGTGAAACAGTGATAGCTCCTTTTTGGGGTTCTAGATTAATATCACCTTGGATGATTTGCGCTTTGCTGAATTTTTTTTCTTTTGTACTACTCTGAAAAAAATCTTCTCTTTTATTCTCTTTTCTACGCGTGAACACCAGAAGGCTATCAGTAACCGTGACCGATGGATAATATTCTGAACTGCTGGTGTTGATACTATCTCCTAAATTCACTGGAATAAATTCATAATCAGTATTCGAATGCGTAGCTGAAAAGTTGAGTGCAAACAGGTAGGTTCTTTTTCTATACCCAGCACTCTTAATACTTCTCTCATTGAGTTTTGTGTTGAGTAAAAAACGATTTACTGCATTCAGTGCATCTATAAATCTACCATCTCCCGCTAAATTAATAGAGTAAGGCAGTTCGTAGGGCTTGAAGTAAATGGAATCTTTGGCTTTACCTATTTCATAAAATAAAATAGAACGTTTGTATTGTTTGAGCTGGCCAAAAACACCTCCCAAAGATAAATAAGCATCCACAAAATTACTGTCAATTTTTATGGCTTCTAATAATAACGGAACCCCTTCTTTTAAAGATTCATTCCTAAGTAAAACCACTGCTTTCTCATAAATATCAACCGCTTTTGTTTTTACTTTATCTATATCATACTGCTGGCAATGGCCAGTATTAAATGTGGATAGAAGGCCAAGAATTAGGGCATACTTAATCATGAAGAACAAGATCGGAAAAAAAGCGCAAGTAGATTGTTAAAAAAAAGTACAGACTAGATAGCTTTTAGCACTCCCAGTCTGTACCCTTGATGATATTCTAGAAAGTAGTACTTCCGTTGCTTTGGTAGCTATAGCGGAAAGTATAATAACGTTGTGTTTGGGTTTTAATAGCATCAGCTGCAGATGCGGCTGGTGTAATACCACCTTTGTAATAATTTAATATTTCTACTTTAGCGTATTTGCCAGAAGCAGTTCTAATCACCAATACCCTGCCTGGAATGGGGTTTACTAAATTATTCAATCCATCATATACATACCATCCACGGTTACTACCCGATGTAATGGCAAAAGCAGTAGGTGCATTTTCTACCTTAAAACTAGAGTCTTTTGGAATGGTTTTTAAATCGTTGAACAAACCAATAAATACAAAAGCCCCACCTGCTGCTGGCCCCCTATTGCCACTATTGGTAATAATGCTGGTACCTCTAAAAGCAATATCCCATTTATTACTTGCACTATCAGTAGACGGAACTATTTGATTTCTTTCTAAGCTGTAGAAACTGTATTTGCCAGCACCAAAAGGCATACCGCCAGTAGGTGGTGCGCCGGGCGTTATACCGATAATGGTATCTGCGGCCAAATCCTTTACTGTAATGGTTTCTACGGTATTAGATTCCGTTCCTTTATCATCTTTTGAACAAGCAGCCAATACTGCCATAAAACCAATCACCCAAATTGCTTTTTTCATCTGTTTATTTTGTTTTAGTATTTAAAAAAGTATATGCGAATGTGAAATAGAAAGTTCTCCCCGGTAAATTGGGCAGGTTCAATGTATCGGTATAATTAAAAATATTGTCGCACCCAGCTTGTACACGAATTCCTCTTTTAAAGTTTTTTCCGGTCGCCATATTTGCCTGTATAAATCCCTTGGCAAATACATCATTGGTATTAAATAAACCATTCCCGTCTTTGTCAGTTACTGCCCATTTGCTTCTATAAATTAGCCTTAT
>JAAFJB010000055.1 GCA_013297995.1 Chitinophagales bacterium
AACATTGGAAGCTTGTAAACAAAGCGATGCCATTTTATTTGGTGCCATTGGTCACCCTAAATACGATAATGATCCATCAGCCAAAGTGCGTCCCGAACAAGGATTGCTGCGATTGAGAAAAGAATTGGAATTGTTTGCCAATATCCGCCCCATCAATACCTATGCTTCTTTGCAACACCTTTCTCCCTTAAAAGCCAAACAGCTTGAAGGGGTTGATTTTATTATTTTTCGGGAGCTCACAGGCGGCATTTATTTTGGAAAACGTACCATTTCCGATGATAGAACTTACGCTACCGATGAATGTGCTTACCATGAAATTGAGATAGTTCGGGTTGCAAAAATGGCTTTTGAATACGCACAAAAAAGAAGAAAAAAACTCACCTTAATTGATAAGGCCAATGTACTAGAAACCTCTCGACTGTGGAGAAGGGTGGTACAGGAACTCAGCAGCCAATACCCCGATGTGGCAGTAGATTTTTTATTTGTAGACAATGCTGCCATGCAGGTTATTTTAAATCCCGCGCAATTTGATGTGGTTCTCACCGAAAATATGTTTGGTGATATTATTAGTGATGAAGCCAGTGTATTAAGTGGCTCATTGGGTTTATTGCCTTCTGCTTCTGTAGGAAATACCGCAGCATTATTCGAACCCATTCATGGTTCATATCCCCAAGCTACAGGAAAAGATATAGCCAATCCATTGGGCTCTATCCTGTCTGCCGCTATGATGTTAGATCACTTCACACTTCATGAAGAAGCTGCAGCGGTTCGTGCAGCCGTAAACTGGACCCTTGCCAACGGATTTGTTTCAAAAGATATAGATGCCATTAACAATTATGGTACTATTGCTATTGGTGATTTAATTGCTGACTATATTAAAAGAAACGCAAAAGCAAGTAGTGTAAACAATACCATTATTAATGCTTCTACCATTATTTAAACGAACCATTGTTTGCACACTAAAATAAATTTATTATGAACTATTATAATGCAGATACCATAATTTACCACAATGGTGAATTTGTAAAAGCGGCGGAAACTAAAATGGACTTATACAGTCAATCCCTTCACTACGGCTATTCTGTATTTGAAGGCATTCGCTCCTACAAAACCATAGATGGTGAAACCAAAATATTTAAAGCCCAAGAACATTTTGAGCGACTGAAAATTTCTGCTGAATCCATCAACCTTCCCTATACTTTTAATACCAATGAATTAATTGAAGCCACTTATAAAGTGTTGCAACAAAATAATTTGGGAGACGCCTATATTCGCCCCGTTGTATATGCCCCTGCCAATATGAGTTTTGCTCCCAATACCGAATCATTTTTATTTATTCAGGCTTGGGAAATGGCGCCTTTTTTGGGCGATAAATTATTGCGGGTTATGACTTCCTCTTATCAGCGTCCCAACCCCAAATCAGTTAAAATTCATGCCAAAGCAGCCGGGCATTATGTGAATTCTATTTTAGCCAGTCAAGAAGCAAAAAGCAAGGGCTACGATGAAGCGCTTTTATTAGATATGAATGAGCATACGGCAGAAGGCCCCGGTGCGAATTTATTTTTTGAGAAAGATGGTATTTTGTATACACCAGAAGCGGGCCATATTTTAGCAGGTATTACACGCGCTACCGTAATTGAATTATGCAACCAATTAAATATTCCGTTGCAAATAGGGGTGTACAACATAGATCAATTAAAAGCAGCAGACGCAGCATTTTATTGTGGTACAGCGGCAGAAGTAATAGGCTGGGAATCTATTGACGATACCGTATTTCCCATCAATTGGAAAGATACACAAAGCGCAAAAATTCAACAAGCCTATAAAAATTTAGTAGTAGAAAATTAAAAATAGTATCAAATGGAATTGAATCCGTACAGTAAAATTATCACACAAGATCCTACGCAACCCGCCGCACAAGCTATGTTGTATGGAATTGGACTTACCGAAGAAGACCTTGCAAAAGCACAAGTGGGTATTGTGAGTATGGGCTATGATGGCAATACTTGTAATATGCACTTGAACGACTTAGCCAAAGTAGTTAAGAAAGGTGTTTGGGAAAATGATTTGGTAGGATTAATTTTTAATACCATTGGTGTGAGCGATGGTATTAGCAATGGTACAGAAGGAATGCGGTACTCCTTGGTGAGTCGCGATATTATTGCCGATTCAATTGAAGCGGTTTGTGGCGCACAATATTATGATGCGGTAATTGCTTTGCCGGGCTGTGATAAAAATATGCCGGGCTCATTAATAGCTATGGGCAGATTAAATAGGCCCGCTATTATGGTATATGGTGGTACTATTGCACCGGGGCATTATAATGGGCAGGATCTGAATATTATTTCTGCCTTTGAAGCATTGGGACAAAAAATAGCGGGTCAGTTATCGGAAAATGATTTTAAAGGAATTGTAAAAAATGCTTGCCCCAGCGCAGGCGCATGTGGTGGCATGTACACGGCCAATACCATGGCATCAGCCATTGAAGCATTGGGTATGAGTCTTCCTTTTTCATCTTCTAATCCTGCATTGAGTGAAGAAAAGCAAACAGAATGTATTAATGCGGGTAAAGCCATCAAAATATTGATGGAGAAAAATATATTGCCGCGTGATATTATGACGCGCAAAGCATTTGAAAACGCCATCACCCTTATTATGGTATTGGGCGGAAGTACCAATGCAGTATTGCATTTGATTGCAATGGCTAAAAGTGTTGATATTCCTTTAACCCAAGATGATTTTCAAGCCATCAGCAATAAAATACCAGTACTAGCAGATTTTAAACCCAGTGGAAAATATCTGATGCAAGACCTACACCAATATGGCGGAGTTCCTGCTGTAATGAAATATTTATTAAAGAAAGGCTTGCTGCATGGAGATTGTTTAACCGTGACTGGAAAAACAATTGCTGAGAATTTAGCTACAGTACCCGATCTTGATTTTGATGAGCAGAAAATCATATTTCCATTAGAAACACCTGTTAAAGCCACTGGTCACTTACAAATATTATACGGTAACCTAGCTACTGGTGGCAGTGTAGCAAAAATTACCGGGAAAGAAGGTGAATTATTTGAAGGGCCAGCAAGGGTATTTGATGGTGAACAACAACTGATTGCGGGAATTAATTCTGGAAAGATAAAATCAGGCGACGTAGTGGTAATAAGAAATGTAGGCCCCGTAGGCGCGCCCGGAATGCCCGAAATGCTGAAACCTACTTCTGCAATTATTGGTGCTGGATTGGGCAAATCCGTGGCCTTAATTACCGATGGAAGATTCAGCGGTGGAACCCATGGATTTGTAGTGGGTCATATTACACCCGAAGCAGTGAAAGGAGGATTAATTGGCCTTGTTGAAGATGATGATATGATAGAGTTGAATGTGGCCACTAAAAAAATGACCTTGAAAGTTTCAGAAGAAACCATTGCAGCCAGAAAAGCAGCCTGGGTAAAACCTGCACCAAAAGCAACCAAAGGCTTGTTGTTTAAATACGCACAATCTGTTAAGGACGCATCCGAAGGATGTGTAACAGACGAGGCCTAAATACAATCCAAAGCAATAAAAGCGCATAAAAAATTTGTATGAGTATAGCAATAGAAACAACCAACCAAGAGCCTAAAAATGCTCCAGCTATTATTGAAATAGAAGCCAAAGAACTCAGCGGCTCTCAAGCAGTGCTGGAGGCTTTTATAGCCGAAAGTGTGGATACTATTTTTGGTTATCCCGGTGGTGCCATCATGCCTATTTATGATGCACTTTACGATTATAATGATCAACTTAAACATATTTTGGTAAGGCATGAACAGGGTGGAATACATGCGGCCCAAGGCTATGCGCGCAGCAGTGGAAAAGTAGGTGTAGTATTTGCCACCAGCGGTCCCGGTGCCACCAATCTAGTAACCGGCTTGGCCGATGCAATGATTGACAGTACGCCCTTGGTTTGTGTAACGGGACAAGTGTTTGCCCATTTATTGGGTACAGATGCTTTTCAAGAAACAGATGTAATAAATATCACCACACCCGTTACCAAATGGAATTACCAAATTACCGACGCCACAGAAATACCATCCGTATTAGCGAAAGCATTTTACATTGCTAAAACAGGAAGACCAGGCCCTGTATTAATTGATATTACCAAGAATGCACAGATACAGAAAATAGATTACAAAGGGTACACAAAATGTACGCATATTAGAAGCTATCGGCCCAAACCGATTGTAAGAAAAACCTATGTAGAAGAAGCAGCAAAACTTATTAATGAAGCAAAAAAACCATTTGTACTTTTCGGTCAAGGTGTAATTTTAGGCAATGCCGAAAAAGAATTTAAAGCCTTTATTGAGAAAGGAGGATTGCCTGCTGCTTGGACCCTGCTGGGCCTAAGTGCCTTGCCAACCGATCATTATTTGAATACAGGCATGTTGGGCATGCATGGTAACTATGGCCCCAATGTACTCACCAATGAATGTGATGTACTTATTGCCGTAGGAATGCGTTTTGATGATCGGGTAACAGGAAGATTAGATAAATATGCCAAACAAGCCAAAATCATTCACTTAGATATAGATCCCGCAGAGATAGATAAAAACGTGAAAGCAACCGTGCCAGTATGGGGCGATTGCAAAGAAACCCTACCCATGCTTACTCGTTTAATAGAAGCCAAACAACATACTGAATGGTTGGCGAAATTTAATGAGTATACAAAACAAGAAGAGGAGCAAGTGATTCAAGATGAATTGCATCCCACCACTGGAGAGCTTACAATGGGAGAAGTAATTCATCAGTTGAATGAGCTCACCAATGGCGATGCCATTATTGTTACCGATGTGGGTCAGCACCAGATGGTAGCTTGTAGGTATGCACGATTTAATGAAACCAAGAGTAATATTACTTCCGGCGGATTGGGTACCATGGGCTTTGCCTTACCAGCAGCTATTGGTGCAAAATTTGGTGCGCAACATAGAACGGTGGTTGCCGTTATTGGCGATGGTGGTTTTCAGATGACGCTGCAAGAGCTGGGTACTATTATGCAGACAGAGCTAAACGTAAAAATTTTGATTTTAAACAATCGTTTTTTGGGAATGGTACGCCAATGGCAGCAACTGTTTAACGATAAGCGGTACTCGTTTGTAAACATTCAAAGTCCCGACTATATCATGCTTGCAAAAGCCTATGGTATTGAAGGGCAATCGGTAAACGATAGAACCCTATTGCAATCATCCCTAAAAACCATGCTAGACCATGATGGATCTTATTTATTGGAAGTAATGGTAGGAAAAGAAAACAATGTATTTCCAATGGTACCACAGGGATGTAGTGTATCAGAAATCAGGTTAAAATAAATAATTGAACGTATGAAGGCAGAATTTACCATCACAGTGTATACCGAGAATCAAGTAGGATTGTTGAATCGGATTGCCATTATTTTTTCGAGAAGAAAAATCAATATCGAAAGCCTGAATGTATCTCCATCAGAAGCTGAAGGTATTCACCGCTTTACGGTGGTTATTAATGAAACCGAAGATGTAGTGCGCAAGCTATGCAGGCAAATTGAAAAACAGGTAGAAGTATTAAAAACTTATTTTAATACCAATGAGGAAATCATTTGGCAGGAAATGGCTCTGTACAAAGTGTCTACCGATGCAGTAGCCGAAAAATTAAAGGTGGAAAGACTATTGCGAGAAAATGGAGCAAGGGCTGTAGTAATTAGAAAAGACTATACTATTTTTGAAACCACAGGGCATCGTGAAGAAACGGATAAGCTGGTAGAAGTACTGGCACCTTATGGACTGATAGAATTTGTACGCAGCGCAAGGGTGGCTATCATTAAGGCCAGCAAAGGATTTCACGAAAAATTGAAAGAGTTTGAAGCCGTTGAACCAGCAGCAGAATTGGCAGAGAATGAATACCTCGATCAGGGAGATGCGGTATTTACGATGTAGACGGTGGACGATCCGACGAATGACAACCCGACGATCTGACGAATGACGACCCGACGATAAACTTAAATTGTAAACAGGAACTAAAAATCAAATAAAAAATGGCAAACTATTTCAACTCATTATCACTGCGTGAACAACTAAATCAATTGGGCGTATGTGAGTTTATGAACAAGACTGCTTTTGCAGATGGTGTGAACGCTTTAAAAGACAAAAAATTAGTTATTGTTGGATGCGGCGCACAGGGACTAAACCAAGGATTAAACCTAAGAGATTCTGGCTTAAACATCAGCTATGCTTTACGCAAAGATGCGATTGAACAAAAACGTGCTTCATGGAAAAACGCTACTGACAATAATTTTACAGTGGGCACTTACGAAGAACTCATTCCAACAGCCGATGTAGTAATCAACCTTACACCCGATAAACAACATAGCGCAGTAGTAAGTGCGGTAATGCCGCTGATGAAACAAAGCGCTACACTTTCTTATTCGCATGGTTTTAATATTGTAGAAGAAGGCATGCAAATTAGAAAAGATATTACCGTAATTATGGTAGCACCCAAATGTCCCGGCACCGAAGTACGCGAAGAGTACAAGCGTGGCTTTGGCGTACCTACTTTAATAGCAGTGCATCCAGAAAATGATCCCGATGGAAAAGGATGGGATTATGCAAAAGCATATTGTGTAGGAACGGGGGGACATAAAGCGGGTGTTTTAAAATCATCTTTTGTAGCTGAAGTAAAATCAGATCTCATGGGCGAACAAACCATTTTATGTGGATTGTTGCAAACAGGTTCTATTCTTTGCTTCGATAAAATGGTTGAAAAAGGAATAGATGCTGCTTATGCTGCTAAACTTATTCAGTATGGCTGGGAAACCATTACCGAAGCCCTTAAACAAGGGGGTATTACTGCCATGATGGATCGACTTTCAAATCCTGCAAAGCTAAAAGCCTATGAATTATCTGAGGAGTTGAAAGATATTATGCGTCCGCTGTTTCAAAAACACCAAGATGATATTATGAGTGGTGTGTTTTCATCAACCATGATGGCAGACTGGGCCAATGATGATAAAAACCTACTTACTTGGAGAGCAGCAACAGGAGAAACGGCTTTTGAAAAAACCACAGCGGGTGCTATGAAAATTGCAGAGCAAGAATATTTCGATAATGGCTTGTTGATGGTAGCCTTTGTACGCAGTGGCGTTGAACTGGCATTTGAAACTATGGTAGAAGCAGGTATTAAAGAAGAGTCTGCCTACTACGAATCACTTCACGAAACACCACTTATTGCCAATACCATTGCTCGCAAGAAATTATTTGAAATGAACCGAGTTATTTCTGATACAGCAGAATATGGCTGTTACTTGTTTGATCATGCTTGTAAGCCGCTATTGAGCAGCTTTATGGCTAATATTGATACGGATCTAATTGGTAAAAATTTCAACGAAGGAAAAGACAATGGGGTTGATAATAAAACCTTAATTGCTGTAAACTCCGTTATACGTTACCATCCCGTAGAACTTATTGGAGAAGAACTGCGCCAGGCAATGACCGATATGAAAACCATCAGCAGCAATAGTTGATACTAAATAATTATGGAACTAACTGCTCCCTTATACGAAAAAGCAAGCGCTGCTACAACCATATTGGAAAAATATGGGCTTGATATTACTGCGGCAAAAGAAAAGCTGGCTAAGGTGGTAACGCATACGGCGCTTACGTATAATGCCAACCTATCAAGAAAATACGATTGTACTATTTTCTTGAAAAGAGAGGATCTGCAAATTGTTCGCTCCTATAAATTAAGGGGTGCATACAATATGATTAGCAGTCTCCCAGCCGAGCAACTTGCCAAAGGAGTGGTATGCGCCAGTGCAGGCAATCATGCACAGGGCTTTGCATACAGTTGCCGTAAATTGAATATTCGGGGGGTGGTTTTTATGCCCATTATTACGCCCAATCAAAAAGTGAGTCAAACAAAAATGTTTGGCGATGGTAATATTGAAATAAAGTTGGTGGGCGACACATTTGATGACTGTGCCATTGCAGCAAAAGCTTATACTACTGAGCATTCCTTAACTTTTATTCCACCGTTTGACGACCTTAGAATCATTGAAGGTCAAGCTACCGTGGGCTTGGAAATACTAGAAGATTTGCCCCAGATTGATTACCTATTTGCACCCGTGGGTGGAGGTGGGTTAACAGCCGGTGTGGGTGCTTACTTTAAAACATTTTCACCCAATACCAAAATTATTGGGGTAGAACCGTTGGGTGCGCCATCTATGTTTGAGGCGCTGAAAGCAGGAAAGCCTGTGACTTTAGACCAGATAGAGCGATTTGTAGATGGCGCAGCCGTAAAGCGGATAGGAGACATTACATTTGCCATCTGTAAAGAAGTATTAGATGATATGTTACTGGTGAATGAAGGTAAAATATGTTCAACCATTCTTTCTTTGTACAATGAAGACGCAATTGTTGTAGAGCCAGCGGGTGCGCTTTCTATTACAGCACTAGACGATTATGCCGATAAAATTAAAGGCAAAACCGTAGTTTGTATTGTAAGTGGAAGTAATAATGATATAGACCGCATGCAAGAAATTAAAGAGCGTTCTTTGCAGTATGAGGGACTGAAGCATTATTTTTTAATTCGTTTTGCGCAGCGGCCAGGTGCCTTGAAAGAATTTGTGAATCATGTATTAGGGCCCACAGATGATATTGTTCGGTTTGAATATATGCAGAAACATAACAAAGAAACAGGCCCTGCACTGGTTGGGATAGAAGTATTGCAAAGTGCTGATTATGATGTGTTACTAGCCAATATGAAAGCGTATCATATAAACTATACGCCCATAAATAAAAACGATAATTTATTCGGATACCTTATTTGAGTAAATTTAGAATTAACAGAAACAAAGGAAGAATTATTATGCAGGTATTAAAATTTGGGGGGAGTTCTGTTGCCAATGCAGGCAATATAAGTAAGGTAATTGCCATTGCCTTAACAGCCAGTAAAAAAGAGCCCGTGATATTGGTGGTATCAGCCCTGGGTGGCGTAACCGATCAACTAATACACGCAGGTGTTTTGGCAGCACAAGGTGCAGAAGAATATCGCCAGCGAATAAAATCATTGGAAGATAAGCACTTAGAAACGGTGCGAGAATTATTGCCCATTCAAGCACAAAGTGCTACGCTAAGTTGGGTAAAACAACAATTGAATGAATTAGAGAGCTTATGCGATGGTATTTTTTTATTGGGGGAACTATCTCCAAGAATTAAAGATAAACTGGTAAGCTATGGCGAACTATTGTCTTCTTATATTATTGCAGCCAAGCTGCAATCGATGGAAGTAGATCAAAAGTGGACAGATGCGCGCGAACTAATACTTACTGATGAACAATATGGTAATGCAGCCGTATTATTCAATAAAACCAATGAGCGAATTCAAGCCTATATTCAAATCCATAAAGCACAAATATATATTGTGCCAGGCTTTATTGCATCCAACGAAAAGAATCATACTACTACACTAGGAAGAGGAGGGTCTGATTATACAGGAGCTATTTTTGCTGCAGCAGTAGATGCGGCTACCTTGGAAATATGGACAGACGTGAGTGGAATGATGACGGCAGATCCTCGATTGGTACAGCATCCCAAACATATTCCAAGAATTTCCTACCAAGAAGCCATGGAATTATCGCATTTTGGTGCTAAAATTATTTATCCGCCAACCATTCAACCGGTGATGAAAAAAAGTATACCGGTATGGATAAAAAATACATTTGAACCCGAAGCAGTAGGAACAATTATTGAACAGCGAGTAGATTTTGATCATGAAATTATTCGTGGTATATCTAGTATCAACGGCATAGCATTACTCAGCTTAGAAGGCAGTGGAATGGTAGGTATACCGGGTTTCTCCAAACGATTGTTTGAAGTATTGGCCATTCAACAGATCAACGTTATTTTAATTACACAGAGCTCATCGGAATATGCCATTTGCGTTGCCATTAGTGAATCGGATGCTGCTGCTGCGCAAATAGCAATTGATAAAGCATTTGGCTATGAAATTGAAACAGGTAAAGTAGAGCCCGTTAAAGTAGAAACTGCATTGAGTATAGTAGCAGTAGTAGGAGAACAGATGAAAAGTCACCCCGGCATCAGCGGTAAAATGTTTGGGGCATTGGGAAGAAATGGAATTAATGTGAGAGCAATTGCACAAGGCTCTTCTGAAAAAAATATATCGGCCGTACTCTCAGCAAGCGATGTAAAAAAAGCCATCAATGTATTACACGAAGATTTTTTTGAAACTACCTATAAGCAACTGAATCTATTTATAGCAGGTGCAGGAAATGTGGGGGGTAAATTATTGGCGCAAATTTATCAACAACAGCAGTACCTTAAAGATACATTGCGCGTTCAAATTCAAGTAGTAGGAATAGCCAATAGCCATAAAATATTATTGGGTGATGGTGGAATAGATTTATCTAATTGGAAAACTATTTTACAGCAAGCACCAGCGGGAAATATTCAAGATTTTGTGGCCGCTATGGTAGATAAAAACTTACGCAATAGTGTGTTTGTAGATGTTACAGCCAATGCAGAAGTGGCAGGTGTGTATGGTAGCTTATTATCTAAAAGCATAGCCGTAGTGGCTTGTAATAAAATTGCTTGTTCGGCTGCTTATGCTTCGTATAAAAAATTAAAATCACAAGCTAGAGAATACAATACTAAATTTTTATTTGAAACCAATGTGGGTGCTAGTCTGCCCATCATCGGAACCTTAAATGATTTGGTAAGAAGTGGCGATAAAGTAAATAGAATACAAGCGGTTTTATCTGGAACCCTAAACTATGTATTCAATCATTACGATGGAAATATACCTTTTGCAGCCGTAGTAAAAAAAGCACAGGAAGAAGGGTATACTGAACCCGATCCAAGGTTAGATTTGGGTGGAACAGATGTGATGCGAAAAATTATGATACTTGCTAGAGAAGCAGGGGAGCGTTTAGAAATGGAAGATATTGGGAATGAATATTTTTTACCCCTCAGTTGTTTTGAGGGATCTGTTGCTGATTTTTATATTGAAATGGAAAAGCAAGAAGCCCACTTTAAAGCATTATATGAAGCAGCAAAAGCAAAAAATTGCAAACTAAAATTTGTGGCTAGTTATAATAAGGGAGCAGCGCAGGTGGGACTGCAACATATACCCGCTGATTCTGATTTTTATCATTTATACGGCAAAGACAATTTGGTATTATTCTATACCGATAGATATCCAGAGCAACCCTTGGTAATAAAAGGAGCAGGTGCGGGAGCTGATGTAACAGCATCGGGCGTATTTGCAGATATTATTCGGGTAGTAGGATAACCATAAATACTTATTATAAAAAGAAATACAAGCCAATATGAGTGTGCCAAGTTCTGTAACCATCCATTCACCCGCTACCGTAGCCAATATGGTATGTGGGTTTGATGTGTTGGGCTTTGCGGTGAAAGAGCCTTATGATATTATGCGTATATGCTTTACAGAAGATACTGGCATCACCATTATAAATGAAGACGATTTTAATTTACCCACCGATCCAGAGAAGAATGTTGCTGGGGCTGCATTATTGGCCTTAATGGAGGAGTTGAAAGAGCCAGTAGGGTTTGAATTGCGCATTAATAAACAAATAAAACCAGGCAGTGGTGTGGGCTCTAGTGCGGCCAGTGCAGCGGGTGCAGTGGTGGCTGCTAATAAATTATTGGGAGATATATTTTCTAAAGAAGACCTGGTTCGTTTTGCCATGAATGGTGAAAAAGTAGCATCGGGTGTGAAGCATGCCGATAATATAGCACCTTGTATTTATGGGGGTGTTACTTTAATTCGCTCTATATTTCCACTTGATATTATTCCACTGCAAGCACCGCCTTTATTTGTAACCATCGTGCATCCACAAATAGAAGTACGTACATCAGATGCAAGAAGTATTTTAAAACAGCAGGTATTATTAAAAGACGCCATTAAACAATGGGGTAATATTGCTGGATTGGTGGCGGGACTGCAACAGAGCGATTATTCATTAATTGGTCGCTCCTTAGAAGACGTATTAATAGAACCTGTAAGAAGTATTTTAATTCCAGGGTTTGATTTGGTAAAACAAAAAGCTAAAAAAGCAGGTGCATTGGGTGGGGGAATATCGGGCTCAGGGCCTTCTATTTTTATGTTGAGTAAGGATGAAGCAACCGCGCAGGAAGTTGCCAAAGAAATGAAATCTGTTTTTGAATCTATTTCACTAGAACACCATACTTATATCACCACCATTAATACGGAAGGTGTAAAATTTATAAACTAAGCCGCTGTAATTAGAATGATTTACTATAGTTTAAATAAGCAAGCCCCCCCTGTAAGTTTTAAAGAAGCAACTGTGTTGGGGCAAGCACCAGATAAGGGGTTGTACTTTCCTTCTCAAATACCCATGCTAGATCAACACTTGATTAGCAGCATAAACGATTATTCAAAGGAAGACCTAGCCTTTCGTGTAATGAAACCTTATATAGGAAGTGATATAGATGATACCGCTTTGTTTAGTATAGTTAGTGAGGCCATCAATTTTGAATTTCCATTGGTAGCTATCAACAGCAATATAAGTTCACTAGAATTATTTCATGGGCCAACCCTAGCGTTTAAAGATGTAGGTGCTCGTTTTATGAGCCGTTGTCTCGGTTATTTTTCAAAAGATCGTTCCAATACCATCACGGTTTTGGTAGCAACTTCTGGGGATACTGGCGGTGCGGTAGCCAATGGTTTTTTGGGGGTGGAAGGGGTTGAAGTAATCATACTCTATCCATCTGGAAAAGTGAGCCCCGTTCAAGAATTACAACTTACCACTTGCGGACAAAATATAACGGCTTTAGAAGTTGAAGGAAGTTTTGACGATTGTCAAGCCATGGTAAAAGAAGCATTTATGGATGAAGTGCTGCATAAAAAAATGCAGCTTACTTCTGCTAATTCAATTAATGTAGCTCGATGGTTGCCACAGCAGTTGTATTATTTTTATGCGTATCAGCAATGGGCAGATAAATTCAATCCACCAGTAGTAGCAGTGCCGAGTGGTAATTTTGGAAATATTTGTGCGGGCTTACTGGCGCAGGTAAGTGGCTTACCTATAAAACATTTTATTGCAGCCTGTAATATAAATGATGCAGTGCCAGATTATTTGCGCACGGGCATATATCAGTCAAAACCAGCAGTACCAACCATTTCCAATGCAATGGATGTAGGCAATCCGAGCAATTTTGTACGCATATTAGAAATGTTTAAACAAGAATTTACTACCGTTAAAGATTGTGTTACTGGGTATACGGTAAGCGATGAAGCAACAAAAGCAACCATAGCGGAAGTGTACCAGCGCAACCAATATATATTAGATCCACATGGGGCAGTTGCCTATCATGCGTTGGAAAATTATTTACAAAACTACTTGAATATAAAAGGCATCATATTAGAAACAGCACATCCGGTAAAGTTTCCAGCAACCGTAGAAGCGGCAATAGGAAAGTCAATTGAAATTCCTGAATCGGCACAATCCATTATGGGAAAGAAAAAAATAAGCATTCAAATGCCAGCAAGTTTTAGTGCATTGAAAGAATACTTAGTTAGCAGATAATTGATTTCTTCCCAAAGAATATTTAATAATTACTATCTTTACCACCTTAGTTCTTTACTATATTACTTCATCAAATAGCAAAGGTTTTACTAAGAAGCCAAAGCCATCAAGTTCGGCTTCTTAAACGTAAATTAATAGGGAATTGTGTGCAAATCACAAGCTGTCCCGCAACTGTAAGTAACTGAGTTTTTATCAGCATAAATGTTCACTGTTTAATAATGGGAAGAACGATAAAAATGTTACAAGTCAGGAGACCTGCCTTTACTGTATTGAAATGCTTTCGTGGAATGAAGCAGATCAAACGGACTGGTATGCCCTTTTGAACAGGGTTATTGTATGCCTTATCTACTGATTTATTTATTCTGCAAAGCATTGTGAGGGTTAGCAAAAGAGCTTTTAATTGATTTCATCATTTTAAAAGTAACAACATGCAAACGCACAACTTAGGCTATCCGCGGATTGGTAGCAAACGTGAGCTTAAAAAAGCTTTGGAACAGTATTGGTCTGGAAAGATCATGCAAGAACAACTGGTAGAAACAGGTAAAACCATTCGCCAACAGAATTGGCAATTACAGAAAGAGGCAGGCATAGATCTGATCCCTTGTAATGATTTCTCGTATTACGATCAGGTATTAGATTGTAGCTTGATGTTTGGCGCCATTCCCGAAAGGTATCATCACCTGATGCAGCAGCAGCACTGCACCGATATTGATTTGCTTTTTGCAATGGCAAGGGGATATCAACGAGAAAGCTATGATATAACGGCAATGGAAATGACCAAATGGTTTGATACCAACTACCATTATATAGTACCAGAATTTACTGCCAATCAGCAATTTAGTTTGTACTCCAATAAAATAATTGATGAGTATGTAGAAGCAAAAAAAGCGGGCTTCAATGCAAAGCCAGTACTACTTGGCCCCATTTCATATTTGTTGTTGGGAAAGGAAAAAGAGCCAGGGTTTAAAAGAATTAATTTAATAAAGCGACTATTGCCTGTTTACACAGAAATCTTAAAAAAGTTAAGTGATAACCACGCAAAATATATTCAATTTGATGAACCTTGTTTGGTATTTAATTTAAGTGAAGAAGAGCGGCAAATTGTGTTAAAAACCTACCAGCAAATCAATAAACAGTTTCCCAATCTGCATATAATATTGGCAGGGTATTTTGAAAGTTATGGACAGAATTTACCCACCGTATTAAGCATTCCAGTTCAAACCATACACTTAGATTTGGTAAGAAGTCCACAACAATTAGATGCGGTACTTAATACTGATTTCGTGCAAAAAAAAACCAATCTTTCACTAGGTCTAGTAGATGGCAGAAATATTTGGAAGAATGATTTTCAAGAATCACTTGTATTAATACATAAAGCAGTAGAAAAGCTAGGCTTATCAAGGGTTTGGATAGCTCCATCTTGTTCATTAATGCATTCGCCTTGCGACTTAAATTTAGAAACCAATGAGGGTATATTGGTGCCAGAGATAAAGCAGTGGTTATCATTTGCAAAACAAAAAGTAGCCGAAGTGGTAACGCTTAGTAAACTGGCAATAGATTCAAATGATGCAGCAGTACAAGAATTATTGCAGCGGAATATAATGGTTCAAAAAAGTAGAAAAACGGCGGCTATCATTCACCATAAAAAAGTAAAAGAAAGGGTAGTAGCTATTAGTGAGGCAGATGCGCAGCGGAAAAATGGGTATACCGAAAGAAAACAAAAGCAATATGCGGCATTGCAATTGCCCATGTTTCCTACCACCACAATTGGCTCATTTCCACAAACAGCCGAAGTAAGAAATTGGCGAGCCCAGCTAAAAAAAGGAGCTATAACAGCCGCAACCTATAATAATTTAATTGCAAAAGAAACGGAAGCAGCCATTAAATGGCAGGAAGAAATTGGAATTGACGTGTTGGTACATGGAGAGTTTGAGCGCAATGATATGGTAGAATATTTTGGCGAACAAATGGAGGGCATTACATTCTCAAAAAATGGATGGGTGCAGAGTTATGGAAGTAGGTGTGTAAAACCACCTATTATTTATGGGGATATAAGCAGAGCGGAACCGATTACTATAAAGTGGACTTCCTACGCGCAATCACTTACCAAGCAGTGGGTAAAAGGTATGCTAACAGGGCCCGTAACTATATTGCAGTGGAGTTTTGTGCGCAACGACCAGCCAAGGAGTGAAACCTGTAACCAGCTTGCATTAGCCATACGAGATGAAGTGGTAGATTTAGAGAAAGCGGGAATAAAAATTATTCAGATAGATGAGCCAGCCATTCGGGAGGGGCTTCCATTGCGCAAAGAAAATTGGGATGAATATTTACAATGGGCAATTCGTGCATTTCGTATATCGGCAAGTGGCGTAAAAGATGAAACCCAAATTCATACCCATATGTGTTATTCGGCATTTAATGATATAATGCAGCATATAGCCGCAATGGATGCAGACGTAATTACCATAGAATGTTCTCGGTCTCAGATGAAATTATTAGATGCATTTTCAGCATATAGGTATCCCAATGAAATAGGGCCAGGTGTATATGATATACATTCGCCACGGGTGCCATTAAAAGAGGAGATGGTGGCGTTACTACAAAAAGCGCAAGCGGTAATACCAGCCAATCAAATTTGGGTAAACCCAGATTGCGGGTTAAAAACGCGGCAATGGGATGAAACCAAAAAAGCATTGCAAGCAATGGTAGCAGCAGCAAAAGAAATGCGGTTATTGATGCAAAAAACCAAAGTGTTGTAAAACCAGAACAGGCAATTGCATAAAACAATTGCCTGTTCTAATTAAAGTATAGGAGCCGTTAAAAAATCATTTCCTAAAAGCGACAATCAAATTCCCATTTCAGAAGTAAAGCTTTAGAATTTCACTTCACCTTTGTATAAATACTGAGAAAATTAGTATTTATTATTTACTTTTTAATCCAATATTATGCAGATCAAAAACAAGTTCTTGGTAAAAGATATGGAACAAACTCGGAGTAGTATTTTTAATCCATTTTCTCATTTTGAATTTACAGAAGCACAAAAATTAGCCAGTTGCATAGGCGACTCTGTAACCTTATTAAATGGTAATTTCAAACAGTTTTTAAGAGAGTTATACACGTTGGGAGAAGTAGTATTAATTACGGGCAATAACCACTGTAAAGTGGAGCAAAAAGGAGTGTATAATCATATCAGTTTTGAGGGAAATACTGCCTTTTTAAATGGGCATGCAATGGATTTGCAATTTTTTTTGCAGCAGTGGATGTTTGGATTTGCGGTGGAAGATAGGGAGCGACTAAGTTTTCAATTTTTTGATAAGGCAGGCCGTGCAGTGCATAAAATATTTTTAACACAAAGCAGTACCAGAAGTGCTTGGTATAGGTTGATGGCATTGTATAAAACCAAGGAAAGAAAATATGCGGCAACAGGTGTACAGGATTATTTTTATACACCTAAAAATTCGTTGGGGGCAAATACAATACCGCCCATGCCAGAGATAGATGGATTTGTGAGGCAGGTGCAAAATACCATATTTGAAAATATAATAGAGCAGAGTAGGAGCGAGCAAATAGGGTTAAAGTTAGTGATAGCCAATCATGGATGTACGCAAATATACAATGGTAAAATACAAAGCATGCACACCACCAATGCGTTTTATAAGCTAGTGGGTAATAATATGGATATGCAAATACAGCGAATGGCAATAGCCGATAGTTATATTGTAAGAATGCCAGTGAAGAAAGGAATAATAAGTTATGTAGAAATATTTGGGGAAGATGGTAATAGGGTATTGAGAATTAGGGGAGGGCAAAATGCAGATGGAACTGAAAGTGCAGGCTGGTCCAATCTCTTACTTGGGTTGTGTTAGAGCGAAAGAAAAATGCTGGGCATTAGATAAAGATCTACCATTTTGATGCGGTACTTAAGCTCTAAAATCAGTTTAACTTTTGCTTGTCCGTCTATTTTGTACACCAGAACAGCAATTTTAAACGGCAATTGGCCTAAAAAAGACAAAAGCAGGTAAAGTACCTGCTGATGTGGAGCGGGAAGCTTTGTTTCTGATGTAGCATGCCCCCCACATCACGAATATAGCAAATAGGATTAGATAACCAAAATATTAAAGGAGAAGATCAGGCCAGGAAACGATTATTGGCTATGAAACAATATATCCAAAACGATATACCAGAAATCATTGGTACGGAAGCTGTGAATCAATTTAAAAAACAATTTTAAGAAAAAGAATTTGATGATAAAAAATGGGAATCTGGCTCAAA
>JAAFJB010000056.1 GCA_013297995.1 Chitinophagales bacterium
ACCAATTTATTTTTTTCTACTTGCTGCGCAGCAAAATAAACTCGATAAAAATATCAGTCCTCATTCCCCTGCATTACAAAAATTAATTACCACAATAGCAAAGCAAAACCAAGTAGGAATTCATCCTTCTACCCAATCTTCTAAAGCTAATTGGGTGCTTACCAACGAAATAAATAATTTGCAAACCATTTTGCAGCAGCCAGTGCAGTTGAGTAGGCAGCATTATATTTTTTTAGCACATCCCCATACTTACCAAGCATTAATTGAAGCGGGTATTACCCACGATTATTCTATGGGATACCCCAGTATCAATGGTTTTAGGGCATCTTATGCGGCTTCATTTACTTGGTTTAATTTGGCAGTTAACAAAAGCACTTCACTCACCATACATCCTTTTTGTTATATGGATGCGACTGCTATTTTTCAAGAAAAAATAAGTGCTGAAAATGCTTTGCAGCAAATGCAATATTATTTTGAAACGGTAAAATCTGTGGGTGGTGAATTTATTCCAGTGATGCACAATAATTTCTTAACCACCCAGCCTGCGTTTATTGCTTGGAGAAATATATACGCCGATTTCTTACTTAAAAATTGTACGCAACCAGCTTTTAATGTTTAAAGTGTCGGGTACCCGTTATTACCATTACCAAATTCTGTGCAATGCAATAAGCAATACTGTCTTTGTCGCGCACTGAACCACCCGGCTGAATAAAGGCTTCAATACCAGCCGCATGGGCAATTTGTACACAGTCGTCAAACGGAAAAAATGCATCCGAAGCCAACACGGCATCCGCCAAGCTAAAATTAAATTGCTTGGCTTTTTCAATGGACTGGCGAAGGGCGTCAATGCGACTGGTTTGTCCACAACCCTTGCCTACCAGTTGGTTATTTTTAATGAGTGCTATGGCATTACTTTTTAAATGTTTGCAGATAATATTGGCGAAAATAAGGTTGGTCTTTTCATTGTCAGTCGCCACTCTCCCACCTACTTCCTCCCATTTTTCGTAGTTGCTATGGTCAATATCTTGCACCAAAGTACCGTTCAAAATAGATTTGCGCATGGTGCTATTGGTCAATTCATTGGCATGAAGTTGCAAAAGAATTCTATTTTTCTTTCCTTTTAAAATGGTTAATGCAGCTTCCTCAAAGGCAGGCGCAATCAGCACTTCAAAAAATATTTCATTGATGGCTTCGGCGGTAGCAGCGTCAATGGGTTGATTGCAAACCAATACACCCCCAAATGCACTTTCAGGATCGCCTGATAGGGCTGCCTCCCAGCTTGCTTTTACCGTGGCTCTTGCGGCAACGCCACATACATTGGTATGTTTGATGATGGCAAAAACAGCATCAGTATAATGGCTAAAATCAGCAATCAATTGAATGGCAGCGTCGGTATCTACTAAATTATTGTAAGAGAGTTCTTTGCCATTCAGCTGGGTAAAAATTTTGGTAAGATCGCCTTCAAAAGCAGCTTGTTGGTGTGGGTTTTCTCCGTAGCGCAAAACCTGATTGGGAAGGGGATTAAAATAGTTGCTGATGGCAATATCATAATGCATTACCACTTCAAAAGCCTTGGCAGCAAAAGCTTTGCGCTGTTCAATGCTGGTAATGCCCGCTTGAGTAATCAATAATTTCTCTAGTAAGGGATAATCGTCTTTGGCAGCAATAACGGTAAGGTCGCTGAAATTTTTAGCAGCAGCGCGAATCATAGAAGGACCACCAATATCAATTTTTTCAATGATGGCTTTTTCTTCGCTGGTATTTTTCAGGGTTTCTTCAAAAGGGTAGAGATCTACAATTACGAGGTCAATCTCGGGAATATGGTACTGCTTCATTTCCTGCAAATCTTGCGGCTCATATCTTCTGCCCAAAATGCCACCAAATACAGCGGGGTGAAGGGTTTTAACGCGACCGCCTAAAATAGAAGGATAGGTGGTAAGGCTTTCAACGGGAACGCATTTAACACCCAATTCTTCTAGAAAAGTTTGTGTGCCTCCGGTAGAATAAATGGTAATACCGAGTTTTTCTAATTGTAGGGCAATGGGTGCGAGACCGTCTTTATAAAAAACGGAGATAAGTGCTGACTGAATTTTCTTTTGCATGTAATTTATTTGGACAGGTCGAGTTCAAAAGCACCCTGATCGGGTACCGAATAATGGCGCAAATGTAACACCTCTGCTTCTTTTTTCCATCTTTCTATTTTCCACAGGGGATTGCTTGAGTCGAAAACCAATAAAGCACCGGGGAATTGGCTGGAAACCGCTTCTAGTTTGTGTTGTGGAGATCCTGAGAAGATGATCAAATCAATTTTTTTATCAACAACCTGGTTCGGTAGTACCATATTGGGCAGTAATAATAAAATGGTTTTATTGCCGCCAAAAATAAAAGGATACATGAATTGGCTGTTGGTGGTATGGCTAATATTGGCTGCTCTGTATAAGGTTCTGCTTGGGCTTATATATCTTTTAACCAGCAGTGGCTGTTCTAGTAGTGCCGGATTGCCGAGGTAACGGTAACTGCATCCTTCTAAAATATCAATAGCCGTGAATTTGGGTGCATGGTAAATCAGTAATTTATTTTGTTGTTGGCATTGAATAATAGACAGGCTTCTCAGCACTATAAAAAGGGTGGTGCAGCCCAGTGCTCCCATAAAAAAAATAGATTTTTTTTGCCAGAGCCAGCAACTTACACCTATCACAATACCGTATAAGCAAATGGTTTGCATCAGCGATACCTGAATAAAATTGGTGGTGGCAAAAGGCAGGGTAGCGGTATTTTCTATGAGTGTGTTTAAATAATACAACCCTTGCTGGGTAAGGATTCCAATGGGTTTGGCCAAGATCGGTATGGGAGCAAGCACCAATAATATTATTTCTAGGTATAGGAGAATTCCCGAAAGCGGAACTGCAAAAAAATTAGTGAAAAGAAATAGGTTGGGAAACTGGTGAAAATAATAGAGTAATAAGGGTAATGTAAATATTTGTGCGGCCAAGGTAATACTACAAAGCTGCCAGCAGTGGCGCAATATACCGTTTTGTATAAACCATAATTTTTCAATGGGTTTTGAAAAAATAATAATACCCAATACGGCTGTGTACGAAAGCTGAAAGCCTATATCCCAGCAGTAGAGCGGGTTGTACACCAATATGCAAAATGCAGAAGCAGCTAGGGTGTTGATGGTATAATTTGTTCTGCCCTGTTGTTCACCCAAAATAATAAAGCTAAACATAATGGCTGAGCGAAGTATGGAAGGGGCGGCACCAGTGAGAAGGGTAAACAACCAAAGCACCGCTAAAATCAGCAAGGGTTTTAGCCATTTGCCGTAGGATAGTTTTTTTAAAGGTTTTAGCAAAAATAGTAGTAATCCATAAATCATTCCTAGGTGTAAGCCACTGATGGCAATAATATGTACAACGCCTGTACTGCTATAGGCTTGTAATAAATCGGGATCCAAGTTTTTTTTATAACCAATTAGCAAAGCTTCTGCAACACTTCTTTCTTTTTTGCTTTTTATATATTGCTGTAAAATATGCAATACACGATTGCGCATTTGGGTAATAAATAGTTTTGTGTAAGCAATGGGATGCTGGCGAACAATAGTATAGTCGCCGGGACTAAGAAAAATTTGGTAATAAATATATTGACTGGCAGCATAAGTCTTAAAATTGAAACCACCCGGGTTGCTCGCGCTTTTAATGGGGGTGGGCAGTTTGTGTAAACGCAATTCGGTACCTTCTTTAAGTGCAAAGGCCGAAGAATCTTTTTTCAGGTAAATCAATATATTATTGTTGCCCATAGCTGCGGTGGTTTGGTAGCTATTGGCTTTCTCCGTTAAATCCGCATTAATTATAACAGAAGATTGTAGCGGTGAAGGGGTGGTATGGAAAGAGAGTAAAACCATGCCAATGCAAATAAATAAACCGTTTAGTGCGAATCCGCCTATCCATCCGAAGCGGTATTTTTTTTGTAGGGGCAGTCCAGAAAAAATAAGCCAGCATAAAAAGAAACATCCAAAAAAAACCAGTATCCATGAATGGGGTAATGGAAAATATTTTGCAAGAACAACTCCCAAAATATAGGCAATGGTGATGCGTATCAGTGCAAACTGCCACCAAGGTTTTTGTTTGAAAAGGGTATTCATGGTATAAACCTAAATAAAAAGGCCGCAAGAATACTTGCGGCCCGTAAAATCAGGTATTAATACCCTATCTGCTCAGGTTCATACTACGCTCTTTGTAGAGGGTTCTGAAATAAGGATCTCTAAGGTCTTTAATAAATCGAATGGCTTCACCGGTACTCTTCATTTCAGGGCCTAATTCTTTGTTCACGCCAGGGAATTTTTCAAAGCTAAAAACAGGTTCTTTAATAGCATAACCTTCTAATTTTTTCTCTATGGTAAAATCGCCCAGCTTGGCTTCACCCATCATTATTTTGGTAGCAATATTTAGGTAGGGAATTTGATAGGCTTTGGCAATAAAAGGGGTGGTTCTAGAAGCGCGTGGGTTGGCTTCAATTACATATACTTGACCGTTTTTAATAGCGAATTGAATATTAATAAGTCCCTTTATATTCAATGCACGGGCAATTTTTTCTGAGTAGAACTCCATTTTTTCCAAAATCAATGGGGTAAGGTTGAAAGCAGGAAGCACCGCGTTGCTGTCGCCACTATGAATACCAGCGGGTTCAATATGTTCCATTATACCCATGATATGGAAGGTTTCTCCATCAAAAATTGCGTCTACTTCGGCTTCTTGGCAACGGTCTAAAAAATGATCAATCAATATTTTATTACCGGGAAGATGTTTCAGCAAGCTGATTACAGCTTTCTCCACTTCCTCGTCGTTAATAACAATCCGCATCCGCTGGCCGCCAATTACATAGCTAGGGCGCACCAGTACAGGATAGCCAACCCTATTGGCTACAGCAATGGCTTCGTCAGCATCATAAGCCGTACCATATTCAGGATAAGGAATTTGCAGTTCTTTTAGTAGGTCGCTAAAACGGCCGCGATCTTCGGCAATATCCATATCGTTGAAGGAAGTACCAATTATTTTAACTCCTTTTTCGTGAAGGCGTTTGGCTAGTTTGAGAGCTGTTTGTCCCCCCAACTGTACAATCACTCCATCGGGTTTTTCCAGCTCAACAATTTCCCAAATATGCTCCCAAAAAACGGGCTCAAAATAGAGTTTGTCGGCCATATCAAAATCGGTGGAGACTGTTTCTGGATTACAATTCACCATAATGGCTTCGTATCCACATTCTTTAATGGCCAAGAGACCGTGCACGCAGCAGTAATCAAATTCAATACCTTGACCAATTCTATTAGGCCCACTGCCTAAAACAATTATTTTTTTCTTTTTAGAAGGTACCGATTCGTTGGAGTTGAGTATAGGGTTCATTTTTTTTAGGAATTCTGCAAAATTAGGGGTACGGAACAATTAAAACAGTTATTTTTTAAAAAAGGAGTAAGAATGGGCGCGCTTTGCTTTATACAGTAAGAAAATCCCCATAACTCGTGTTATTTTTGCTCGGTATAAAAATAAATACAATGAAGTTGGCCAGAATAGGAATGTTAGTGGGAACTATCGTGCTGGGTATTTTACTGCTGGTAGTGATATTTATTTCTCCTATCACTAAATACTTGGTAGAAAGGTATAGTGTGGAATATATAGGCCGGCAAATTAAGATGGAGCGGTTGAGCATTAATATTTTTACCGGGAGTATAACCGCCAAAGGGCTAACCATTCAGGAGGCAAAAAGCAAGTCGCTTTTTTTTCATTGCAAGCAACTCAAGTTAAATATAGCCGTGTATAAATTATGGGCCGGAAAATATGATATTACTGATTTTTCGGTTCAGCAACCAACAGTACAAATCATTCAAAAAGGAAATCATTTTAATTATGATGATTTGGTAAAGCGTTTTTTATTGGAAGATGTGAAGGAGAGCCAACACAAGAAAGCAGCACCCGTTCAATACTGGCTGCGTAATATTACTGTGCAGCAAGCAAAACTGGTGTACACCAATCTAAGGCCTTTTAATAAAATTGAAATTAATCAAGCCAATATAGCCCTGCCGTTGGTAGCTTGGAATGATTCGGTGTATCGTATAAAAGCAAATTTCGGGTTGGTTACTGGCGGAAAATGTTCGGCAAATTTGGTACTGAATGCGCAAAGTATGAAGTACCAGTTACAGGCAACCATGAATGGACTAAATATTGGTTTTCTCTACCCTTATTTAAAAGATTATCTCCGAGTGCAATCCCTCAAAGGCATGGCGGATGCCAAGATATGGTTGAATGGAAATTTTAGTAAACCTACTGAAATAGCCCTATCAGGCGATATCAGTACGCATGATTTTTCTATAGTAGATCATACCCATGAATTGTTTACTGCTGTAGATGCTATGGATATTAAAATAGATACCATTAATACGGTTCAGAATAAATACCATCTTTCATCTATTCAAATAGATCATCCATTTCTTAGGGTAAGTATGTACGATAAGGGCTTTAATTATGAGCGTATGATCACCAGCCCCTTGGCATCGTCGGGAGATACATCGGCAAGGGTATATGCTAATTTATTTTTAATGGTATCAGATTATCTGCACGAGATTGTGCGTATGTATGATGTAAGCAATTACAAAGTAAATAAGTTAGGTATTACAAGGGGGCAGTGTATTTTTACCGATTTCACACATGGAGATAAGTTTAGGTATGTATTAGATTCTATACAGCTCAGTAGTGATAGATTGAGTAGTGTGAATTCGTTTTTACTATTTGCGGTAAACGCAAGGTTAAACACATCGGGCAAGTTAAATGGGCTGCTTAAAGTAAATCCTAAAAATTATAAGGATATAGATATTGATGCTGCCGTTAAGGAGTTGTTGGTAACGGATTTTAATCCTTATTCAACCTATTATACGGCCACACCATTTATCAATGGCACTATTTCTTATACCAATAAAACAGTGGTAGCCGATGGACAATTAGAGAGTAAAAATGTACTGGATGTACAGCAGATTCGTGCGGGAAAAAAAGTAAAAAATAGTACAGCCATGAACTTGCCTGTGAGGTTGGCAGTGTCTTTATTGAAAGATGTAAAAGGGAATATTCATTTAGATATACCGGTGAAGGGAACCTTGAGTGATCCTAGTTTTAAGTGGGGGCGGGTGGTTTGGCAGGTGATAAAGAATTTAATTGTAAAAGCGGCAACAGCGCCCTTCCGGTTGATGGCTAATTTATTTGGGGGTAAGGAAGAGGAGTTTAAAGAAATTCAATTCGATTATATACAGTCCACCATTGGCGCCAACCAGCAAATAGTATTAGATCGGCTGGCAAATATTGTGTTGCAAAAGCCAGACTTAAAGTTGGAGTTAATACAGGTAGCTAATATAACCGATGAGGCCGAAGTGTTGGCGGTATATGAGATGAAGAAAAAATATTTGGGGATGGGTTCCACCTTAAATACTATGTTAGCAAAGCAGCGAACAGATAGTGTGGTTAACAACGACTCTTTATTTGTACAATATTTGGTGAAGCAGTTGGGAGGCAGCAATGGTTTACAATCTACTGAGGAAAAATGTGTGCAGTTGATGGGGCGTGATCGTTTAATACCCGTGGTGCAATCTTTAATGCAGCAGCGTAATACAACGGTATTAGAGTATTTGAGTAAGCAGAAAAATATACCAGCCGAAAATTTAGTCATTAGTAATGCGGGTACATCCAGTCAATTGCAGAAGAGTGAGCCACCAAAGTACTTGGTAAATATGGGTGTAAAAGAGTAGTTAGTGTACCAAGCATATTTCATTCCAGCGAGCGGTATAGCGGGGGCTGCGCAATTCTTGCCTCATTTTCCAGTTGCGGCTGGTACCGGATGCGGCAAATTTTATGATATCATCACGCATGGCAAAATTCACATTGTCAATGGTATTCATGAGTAGTTTATTTTTGCCGATTTTATTTTCTGTAAAAAGGTTTCCTTGAATGGCATCATCGGGTACAATATGGCTGAGTATAACGCCGGCTTTTTTATACAGTCTACCTTTTTCGTATAGTTGTATTACTAGGTTTATTGAAGCTTTAATCAATTCATTGGTAGCAGATGTGGCTTGTGGTAATAGGGTATAAGCGCTGATGGAAGGGCCGTGCCGGAAGCGGCCTATGGTAGGGGTTTCTTTGGGTACAACAAATACGCTGATGCAGGCAGCGGCACACTGTTGACGCCTCAACTTTTCAGCGGCCCTTGCGGTATAAGTGGCAATGGCTTCTTTCATATCTTTTAATTCGGTTACTGGAGAGCCGAACATGCGGGTGGTGGCAATCATTTTTTTCTGTACCAGTTCTTCTTTCATAGCAATGCTTTCAAATCCGTTCAGTTCGCGTATCAGTCGCATACCTACAACGCCACCGAGGTTGCGATGCGCCCAGGCAATATTTTGTTTGCTCAAATCAAGGGCGGTATTGATATTGAGCATGCGGAGTTTGTTGGCAAATTGGCGACCCACGCCCCAGATGTCTTCAACGGGTGTTTTTTGCAAAGCCTGTTCTAATCTTCTGGGTGTATTAAGTACGAGTACGCAGTTGGTAATTGCTTTGTTTTTTTTAGCGAGGCGGTTGGCCACTTTGCAAAGCACTTTGGTAGGAGCAACGCCAATAGATACTTTAATGCCCGTCCATTGTTCAACGGTTTCTTTCAGGTGCGTTGAAAAAGCAGTGAGTTCAGCAGGGGCAATATGTTTTAGGTTGATAAAGCATTCATCTACCGAATATACTTCTACTGATTGGGGAGGAAGCAGCATGCGCATGGTCTCCATCACCCGCCAGCTTAGGTTTCCATACAAATTATAGTTAGAAGAAAAAGTAGCAACGCCATATTTTTCAATTAAAGGTTTTGCCTTGAAGTAAGGGCCGCCCATGTCAACACCAAGATTTTTGGCTTCATCACTGCGAGAGATAATGCAGCCGTCGTTATTGCTGAGTACTACAACGGGTAGGCATTGCAATTCGGGCCGGAACAGTCGTTCACAGGAGCAGTAGAAACTATTACAGTCAACAATAGCGAACATATATTTCGGATAAAATTTTTATACAACTGCGTGAATAGAAAAAGTAACCACGCCCCAAATATGGGTGTGCTCGTTGAATCCGTTGAGTTGAATATTGGCCAGTTTTTTATTTTCAGCAACCAGTAGTATGGCGTTGAGATTTTTTTGCAAGCGCCTAACCAGCAATTCTCCATTCATAATGGCGATGATGATTTTGCCGTTGGTGGCTTTGATGCTTCTGTCAACCACTAGGGTATCACCTTTAAAAATACCAGCATCCATCATGGCATCGCTATTCATTCTAAAGAAAAAAGTAGCGGGTTTGTTGCGGATGAGTTCTTCATTCAGGTCAATTCCTCTTTCCATATAATCATCGGTGGCGGCGGTGAATCCGCTGGCGTTGGCGGTGGGAACCTCCCACTGGTTGTAGTTTTTGCTGCCTTTATAGGCGGGTTCGTATATATCTTCTCCCAGCATAAAATAAAATTTTGAATAACTAAATTATTTAGTAAATTTATGCTAAATATTGTAACAATCTAATTTTGTTGTGGACTATTTTAAATAAGTTAAACAGTTCAGTTCTTGAATCTTTATTTTCGTTGCAATTAAGTGTAAGTTATGGAAGCAGTCATTGAAATTATAGGTCAGTTGTGTAATACGCAGTTGGCTATTCATCCCGATAGAATAGAAAAAATTCCACAGAGTGGGAGTGATCGGGTATATTATAGAATTTATGCGGGTGATAAAACCTATATCGCCACGTATAATATCAATGCCAAAGAAACCCAAACCTTTATTTATTTCAGCAAGCATTTTAAACAAGCGGGTTTGCCTGTACCAGAAATATATGGGGTGAATGATGCAGATACCCTTTATATTCAGGAAGACCTAGGTACTGATTCCTTGCTGAATAAATTAGAAGCCTTGGGTCACGGAGATGCGGCCTATCAACTTTTTCAGCAAAGTTTGGTGCAGTTGGCGCGCATGCAGGTATTGGGTAATGCGGGATTGAACTATGAGCAATGCCTTACTGCCAAAGAGTTTGGTAAGCAAGCCATTATGAGTGATTTACTCTATTTTAAATATTATTTTCTAGACACTTTGCAACTGCCCTATGATAAGCAGGCAATGCTAGACGATTTTGAGGCATTAAGTACTTATCTTACCCATACGCAGCATAAATATTTTATGTACCGCGATTTTCAGAGTCGCAATATTATTGTACAAAACAATGCGGTATATTTTATAGATTACCAAGGAGGCATGAAGGGGGCATTGCAGTATGATGTGGCATCGTTGTTGTGGCAGGCCAAAGCGGAGTTGAGTGAGGAATGGAAGAATAGTCTGCTAGATTATTATATGGATCAGGTAGATATACTGTTGCCAGCGCCGCTAGACAGAATTACTTTTGTGAGCCAGTACAATGGCTATGTATTAATTCGGTTATTGCAGGTATTGGGAGCGTATGGATTTAGGGGGCTTTTTGAACGGAAAGCGCATTTTCTTTCCAGCATACCGTTGGCATTGCAGAACCTGAAATTTTTTATAGATCACAAGCGCATAGGTATTGTAACACCCGAATTTGATCGGGTATTAAAATGGGTAGTAGCGGATGAGATCAGGGAAAAATTTGTTGCACCGCAGGCCAATGAAGATACGCCGTTGGTGATTGAAGTAAATAGTTTCAGTTATAAGAGAGGCATACCCGTAGATGATTCTGAGAATGGGGGCGGATTTATATTTGATATGCGGGGAATTTTAAATCCGGGCAGGTTTGATGATTATAAAAAATTGACGGGGCAAGATAAGCCCGTGCAAGATTTTCTGGATCAGCGTACCAAGATGGGAAAATACCTCAACAGTGTATGGGATCTGGTAGATATTACGGTAGAAGATTATTTAAAGCGGGGGTTCAGTAACCTAATGATTAATTTTGGGTGTACAGGAGGGCAGCATCGGAGTGTATTTGCGGCAGAACAAACAGCCAGGCATTTGAGAAATAAGTATAAAGTAACAGTAAATCTTACCCATACCAATAGTGCCAATTGGGTAAAATAAAAATGAACGCATGAAGGCAATGATTTTTGCAGCGGGATTGGGCAGCAGGCTAAAACCTTGGACCGATCATCATCCCAAGGCATTGGCGATGGTGCAGGGAAAGAGTTTGTTGCAGCGAAATATACAGTACTTGCAGCAATATGGCATCACCGAAGTGGTAGTGAATGTGCATCATTTTGCGCAACAGATTATTGCGGCCTTAGCAGAAAATAAAGGATGGGGTTCAAGCATTATTATATCGGATGAAAGCGAAGCAGTATTGGAAACGGGGGGTGGGTTGAAAAAAGCAGCAGCTTATTTTGAAGGCGAAGAAAATATAATGGTGATGAATGCCGATATACTCACCAATATGGCATTAGATCAACTGATGGCGCAGCATATATCTACGGGGGTAATGGCTACATTGGCGGTATCGGAAAGAGAAACCTCTCGGTATTTTTTATTTAATAAAGAGGGGTATTTGTGTGGATGGCAAAATAGGGCAACTGGGGCGGTGCGCCCAGAAGGCATAGATGCGTTGCAATACCAGCCGATGGCCTTTAGTGGCATACAGGTAATAAATACCCGTATCTTTCCATTCATAAGCAGGGAAGGTAAATTTTCTATGGTAGATATTTATTTAGATTTGTGTAGGCAGCATTCCATTCAATTGTTTAATCATACAGGAGCAACACTAATAGATGTAGGTAAACCGGAGAGCCTTGCAAAGGCAGCCTCCTTATTTATATAACTATGGCTAGATTAGAATTTCTAATATCAGGTTGTGGAAAAGCGGCTGAAATACACGTGCTATATATTAAAAAATATGGTAAGCTGGTAGCTGTATGTGATCCCGATGAAGAGAAGGGAATGGCATTTGCAAAAAAGCATGGTTGTGCTTACTATTACGATATTATTAGTTTTATAGATTCCATGAATTCGGTAGATGTGGCGGTAATATGCAGCCCGAATGGATACCATTATTTAGACGCGTTATTTGCGTTAAGGCGAAGTTTTAATGTGTTGATAGAGAAGCCAATGGCATTATCGGTGAATTCGGCCAATGAAATGATTTTAAAGGCCAACGAAATGAATCTGCAACTATTTACGGTAATGCAAAACAGGTTTAACCCACCCATAGTGGCGTTAAAAAAAGCATTGGATCTTAAAAAGTTGGGTCGCATTTACAGTGTGCAAGTGAATGGATTTTGGAATAGGAATGATGCTTATTATGCCGATGAATGGCATGGCACGAAGGGTTTGGATGGGGGCGTTTTATTTACGCAATTCAGTCACTTTATAGATTTAATTATCTGGTTTTTTGGCATGCCGCAAACAGTAAATAGGGTATGCAATAATATAGCGCATCAGAAGGTATTAGACTTAGAGGATCAAGGGTTGGTTACTATGGAGTGGAAGAATGGAATGATAGGATCTATGCATTATTCTATAAATGCGTATAAAAAAAATAGGGAGGGTTCTATTACGGTAATGGGGGAGAAAGGGGTGGTGAAAATTGGCGGGACTTATTTAAATAAAGTGGAATATGCGGATATAGAAGGCTATGATATGCAGGTAAAAACTCCATCAGCACCTGCCAACCAGTATGGTGATTATGCGGGATCTATGAGTAATCATGGGGAAGTGTACAAATCAATGATGGATTGTTTAAAAAAAGGGAAGCCATATTATACCAGTCCCCAAGAAGCGAGGGCAACCATAGCGTTGATAAAAAAAATAATGAATAGCAATAAATGAGTGTGGTATTTAACGAGGTATTGGCCAGCATAAGAGGAGTGGAATTTGGCGAGCAAGTAACGGTAGTATCTCCTTGCAATTTGTATGAGTGTAGTATTGGATCATATTCATTTATAGGGCCGTTTACCGAAATTCAAAAAGGGGCAATAATAGGGGAGCATTGTAGAATACAGTCGCATAGTTTTATCTGCTCCATGGTTACCATTGGCAACCATTGTTTTATTGGTCACGGCGTAGTATTTGTAAATGATTTGTTTAGTGAAGGAAGGCCAGCGGGGGACGCCTCAAAATGGAAGGCAACTCATATAGCCAATGGGGTGTTAATCGGTAGTAATGCTACTATATTACCCGTAAAAATTTGCGAAGGGGTTACCATTGGTGCTGGGGCGGTGGTAACAAAAGATATTAAAGAGCCGGGTATTTATGCGGGCAATCCAGCCAAAAAAATCAGGTAATATTATTCGCGGTTTCTGTAAAAAACAAAGAGGGTAATACTGGCCGAAAACAGAAATAAAAAAACGGTACCTAAAAAGAGCAGGTTGTATTTTCTCAACAAATAAGAGCGGGCAGAAAATTCCTCAGCGGCTTTATTTCCAGCAAAAATAGCAATGGTAGTTTTTACCAATTTACCCATAGTTGGGTATTTATCCCAGTTGGTATAGCGTACTTTTTCGTAACGGTAGGTAGTGGTATAATTGCTACGGGTTTGGGTTTTATAATAAGCCCAGTTTTGTTGCACATCACTAAAAGAGGCGAGTACCCCATTTGGCTTTTTAAAATATTGTTGAAGGGTGGGGTCTAAAACAATCCATTCGCTTCTTTTCTTAGCTTCCACTACCATATGGCCTCCAGGTATACCATTTACATACATTTGAGCAATGCGAACGGTGAAACCAGCCGATTTTAAAATCCTTGCCAAAACCGTAGAATAGCTGCCACAAGCACCATTGCCAGTCATGAGATCAATAATAGCGGGCCTTAACAAGTTGGCTTTAACGCCTGTTAAAATTCTTCCATTAAAGGTAGCGGATCTGTTTTTTTCTAAAGTATGCGTCATCTGCATGGCATGAATAAAAAAAGAGTCCACAGAACTGCATTTAGATTCTGACTTAATTTTGTCTACAATAGCCGAGAAGATAGCGTCTTCGTAAGAAGATTCAATTTTAAAGTGAAAAGCAGAACTGAAAAGTAAACCAGTAATAAAAACAAGTAACCATTTGTTCAGTAAAAGCGAGATTAGTTTTTTAAGCATGGTAGCAAACAGCGCAGTATTAAACCTTAATATATACTTTCTTTTTATGGAGTAAATAAACAATTAGCCAGTAAAAACAAATCAGTGTGACTGCGTAAACCAGAGAGCCAATGCGTTCATCGGCAGCAATGGGTTTACAAATACGGTGGTAAAACCAAGGCAACAGTGAAATGTATTCAGTAGATCCGTCGGGATGGGTATTCGTTGCCCAGCGAAATAATCCAATAATTCTAGGTAGGATGCCGCTGAGGACAAAAATAAATAAAGGGTTTTTTCCAAAAACGTTAAAGAAGTGGGTCCACCCGCTTTTACTGTTTTTAAATTCAATGGCATAAATGAGTAAGCCAAGAGAGAGAATGGCAAGGCCAGCCGTATAAATGGTAAAGCTGCTGGTCCATATTTTTTTGTTGATGGGAAACACCAGGTCCCAACAATAACCAGTAATCAGCAACACCAAGCCAGTCACGAATAAATTAGCCAGCATTTCAAAATTCTTGCCTTTCAGTTGAATATATTGGCCTATTAAAAATCCAAAAATCACTTGAACAATGGCGGCGGGTGTACTCATTAAACCTTCGGGATCAAAAGCAATGCCTTCACCTTTATAAGTATGTGGTTCACCAAAAATTTTAATATCAATGGGAGTGCCAAACCAACCCTGCAAGCTGAAAGGATCGCCGGGTGCGCCCAGTGCCAAGCAAACAAACCAGTAGAGTAGTAAAATAAGCATGCCAGCCAAGAAAGCACCCTTGGTTTTACCATAAAAAATAATAATGGCAGCCAAAGCATAGCAGAGGGCAATTCTTTGCAAAACGCCCATGATGCGAATCTGCTCCCAGTTTTTTGCGAGTAAGTCAGTGCCGCTCCATTTAAAAAAGGGACTCCAGTTTAGCAGTAAACCTATTAGAAAAATAAGTAGGGTGCGTTTCAGTATTTTTTTCCAGAACAAAGCGGGGCCAGCCTCTTCAAAGCGAGGCATTACAAAAGAGAGGGCATTGCCCACTGCAAAAAGAAAGAAAGGAAAAACAAGGTCGGTGGGCGTAAGGCCATGCCATTTGGCGTGAGCAAGGGGAGGAAAAATATGATCCCAGCTACCCGGGTTGTTTACTAAAATCATAAGGGCAACGGTAGCGCCACGAAACATATCTAAAGCATAGTACCTATTGTTCATACAGCAAGGGTTAATGGCTAAAGTTAGGGTAAAATGGGTAAATGAATTCTGTTAGAATGACTACCTTGCTGCGGTGAAAATTTCGCGAGCGTATATTTTATTTCTGGTAAAATTTCTGGGCTTATACTGCGCATTGTATTATGGCACTTATGCGTTTATAGGTTTGTCAGTAGAAGGGGGCAGGTATATTGCTTGGTTAAAGCGGGTAGATTATGTGAGTGCGTATAGAAATACCATACTTTATTGTGCAGAGCAATTATTACAGGTAATGGGTTATGATGCGTATAGGCAGGGCAATTATTATTTGTATATAGCGGGGAAGAATGGGGTGCAGTTAATATATGAGTGCTTGGGAATAGGCATGCTTAGTTTTTGGATAGCATTTGTGGCAACGGATATAGGCGGAACGGTAAAGGGAAAATTAAAATGGATGCTGGTAGGGATATGTTTTATTACCCTATTAAATATTACCCGCATTAGTTTTTTGTTGCTCTCAGCGTATAAGCAGTGGTTGAATGCAAGGGCGTTCGATCACCATACGGTGTACAATATAATCTTGTATTGTTTTGTATTTGGCTTATTGTATTATTATAAGCAGCGGGTTAGTCAAGAGGTTGTTTAATAACGGGCTTCTTTTTTCTGCGAAAAAATCCGAGGGCAGCACCGGTAACCACTAAAACGCTTACGCCGCCATCAAGGGGAACAATTACATCGGGAGGAGGGCCACCAAAACCACCACCACTACCTGGACCACCGGGATCATCGGAGCTGGCCATACCATTTGCCATACCGCTGGTTTGATTTCTGTTGATGAAGGGATTGTTTTTAGCATCGGCGTCAACGCTGATATTTCGTTTGTCTCTGGACAAATAAAGGGTATCAAGCCCTTCCAATAAAACAGATCCTTCTGCATTATCAGTATATTGAGCGAATGAGTTGGTAGAAAATACCAGTGCTACTATTAATAAAAAAAGCCATTTTTTAATCATCATATATTATTTATTGGCCACCACCATTTTAGCTGAATATTTTTTCTTTAGTTCCGTGTGCATCAATTGCAGGTGATAAATACCATTTGCCAGCACGCGGTTAAAATTCAGCGGAGCCGTAAGTGATTGGGCGGAATGCACAAGGTTGCTGCTGAAATGAAGGCGACCATTTTGGTCAACAATATTTACCAAATAATTACCCGGTAATAAGGTGTTCAACCTAAGGGTGACTGAGTTGCCAGAAACAGGATTGGGATAGATACTGATGAAATCAACAAGGTTGTCTTTTTCAAGGGTAACAATATTACTGTTCCAGAAGCCAGCGGCTTGGTTATAGGTTTTAATGCGATAATAATTGTTGCCGGCAGAAGCGGCAGAATCGGTAAAGTGGTAGCTGCTGCTGCCGTTGGCATAGGTACGGGCCAAGAAATTGTATTCAATGCCGTTGGTAGATTTCTCAATATCGTAGAGCAGGTGATCGGAATTATTTTTGGCCTCCCATTTCAGGTTAACCGTGTTCCCATTTAAAGCACCAGCCAGCAATACCGATTCATTTTTTTGCAAGATGGGGAAGGGCAATTTAGAGATAATGCTAAAGCGAGTGAAGAAAGAAGCAGAGTCGCTGCTAAGGGTAGTAAACGCAATGGCGATGGTATCAAGGTCGTTGCGAATAAAAGTTTCTTTGTTCAGGAATTTATCTTTTACAAAGCTGAATTTACCGTTGGCGTTGAATTGTTTGGGAAGGAGTTTAAGGGAATAGTTTTCGTTGTTCACTATTCTCCAGAGTTGAATGGGAATGGTATCTTTTTCGGTGATGGGTTTTCTGCTTTCAATACTCAGTGCTTGGGGAGATCCGTTGGATTTATTTACAAAAGCCATATTCTCACCGCCGTTGGTAATTTTACCCGCGTCTTCGTTGGAATTTATTTCGTTAAGGTTGTTATTCCCAAAAAGCAGCACGGAGCCATCGAGGGTAATATCACCTCGGCCAGCAATAAAGCGGTGCAAGAGAATACCTAGTTTGTTGGTTGGTCCTTTAGGTGCGGGGGTGCTGAAGACAGATATAGCGGTACTTGAAATGGCTTTATCGCCTTCATTAATTTGTACTTT
>JAAFJB010000057.1 GCA_013297995.1 Chitinophagales bacterium
AACCAACTCCTTGCATATGCTTTGCAACCATATTTACATTAATACCATAAAATAGCGTAGCCAATAATACCAACAAAGCATAAGAAAAATATTCAAGACTGATATGGCTACCAGCAGCTACTAGTACACATAATCCTACAAAGCCAATAAGAATACCAATTATTTGAAGGGCTTTTATTTGTAGCTTAAAAAAGGAAATTCCTGTTAAAATTACAAAAAGAGGGGTAAGTGCGTTTAAAATACCAGCCAGCGCACTGTCAATTTTTGTTTCTGCCATACAAAACAGGTAAGCTGGAAAAAAGCTACCCAGTAAACCCGAGAGTACTACTATACCCCTTTTATTAGAAGGAATATTGCGAAAAGCTTTTGCAGCAAAAGGAATCAATACCAAGCCAGCACTGATAATGCGCAGTGATGCTACTTGATAAGGGTTAAGTACCTTCAAGCCTTCTTTCATTAGAATAAAAGAACTGCCCCAAATAAGGCATAATAAAGAAAAGAGCCCCCAGTTTAGAAATTGTTTTACCACAAAAAATATTTGTTCAAAGATGTTGTATTTACCGTTCTAAATAAATACTTTTAAGAAAAATCGATTGTATGGCTGCTATTAACTTGGTTAAGATAAGTACCCGTGCCCCAAAAGGCTGGGATAAAGAAAAGACAAAATTAAAGACTGCCAAACTGTTGTTGGAGCTTAGTGAATTACAAAATTTATTATATGCAGAATCTAAGCACTCTTTGTTGATTGTAATTCAAGGAATGGATGCCAGCGGGAAGGATGGATTAATAAGAGATGTATTTGGAGCGCTTAATCCACAGGGTGTTCAAGTTCAATCTTTTAAAGCCCCAACTGCCAAGGAGTTGTCGCATGATTTCCTTTGGAGAATACACCAGCACACACCTGCAAAGGGAATGATTCAAGTATTCAATCGTTCTCATTATGAAGACATACTTATTACAAGAGTACACAAGTGGTGTAATGATCAACTGGCGACTGAACGCATAGCTGCTATTAATAATTTTGAGTCTTTATTGGTACAGCACAACAACACCCATATCCTTAAATTCTACCTTCATATATCTCCAGAAGAACAGCAGTTAAGACTTACAGAACGGTTAAACGATCCTGCAAAACAGTGGAAATACAATGAAAAAGACGCCGAGGAAGCCAAGTTATGGCCTTTGTATGAAAAAGCATACAACGACTGCCTAAATCGTTGTAATAAAGTGGAGTGGGCCATAATACCAGCTGATCAAAACTGGTACAAGGAATATTTGGTTGCAAAAGCCATGTATGATTTGTTGAAAAGTTTACAAATGCGCTACCCTGGATTAAAAAAATAATCAATAAATTTAAATATTAAAACTTCAAAACATGGGAATGATTAAAGAATTCAAAGAATTTGCCATAAAAGGTAATTTGGTAGATACCGCAGTAGCCTTTATTATAGGTGCTTCTTTTGGTAAAATAGTCTCTGCTTTTGTAGATGGTATGGTTATGCCATTGGTAGGTATGTTAACGGGCGGGGTTGATTTTAATGATAAAAAGTGGGTGCTAAAGGAGTCTGTATCTGCAGTGAAAGATGCTTCTGGCATCGTAACCAGTTTTTTTGGCTATAAAAGCTATTAATAAAACAAAGAAAGCAGAAGCGGCCACACCTCCAGCAGGTCCTTCGTCAACCGACGCGCTTTTAATAGAGATCAGAGATGCTTTAAAAAAATAAGGGTATGGATCATTGCTTGTAGCAAACTGAATTGTCTTGAGCAATGATCCATCAACTAAAATCCCTTTCTTTGTAAAAATACCAGCTTGAGTACTGTAAATTATCAGATTAAACTAGACCAGTTCGAGGGACCCTTCGACCTACTGCTTTTTTTTATTGAAAGAGATGAATTAGATATATATAATATTCCCATTACTAAAATCATCAATGATTTCCTCGATTTTATACATGGGTCTGAAAAATTAAATATAGAGCTCAGTAGTGAGTTTATCTTATTTGTTTCTACTTTGATGCGCATTAAAGCACGCTTATTACTGCCCAGAAAAGAGATAGATGCTGCGGGTAATGAAATAGATCCCCGTCAAGAATTGATTGATAAAATTTTAGAGTACAAGCGTTTTAAAGAGGCTGCGGTTAAGATGGCGGAGATGGAAACCTTGCGAATGCTGATGGTAAAGCGAGGTAATTTACAGAGAGAGATTGCTACTATTGGTGAAGATGCCTCCGAAGGTACAGAAATTCAAAATATTACTTTGTTTAAGCTTATGAAAGCTTTTGAAAAAGTAATGCAGCGGGTACATGATCGGCAGAATAAGCCAGTGCATACCGTAGTAAGGTATAATCATACTATGGAGGGTAGTAGAGATTTTATGCTTGACTTTGTGGGTAGAGAAAAAACAGTAGCGTTTGAAAAAGTATTTGAAAACTGCGAGGATCGCATTCATGCCATTTTCCTATTCCTATCAATACTAGAACTTTCGCAACAAAAATACATGAAGCTATTGGTTGGTCAGGGTATGAATAATTTTATTGTAGAATGGAATGAAAACCGCGATGCCGATATAGCCGATGAAGGACTAAGCGATGAAGATCGGATGATGCATGAAGAGATCTAATAAGGCCTTCTTTTTGAATGAACCTGTGAAAGTTTTTTTTTAGATTCAATGTTAAAGAGCCTGATTTTACGCTATTTATCAAGCTGATTTTTCAGTTTTTTGCACGGTAGCAATATAAAATAAGGTAGATGTAATTATAAAACAAAAGATCCCTATTAGTGGCTCGATTTCTTTAAAAGTATTGAAATTATAACTAGCATCCTCCCTTAAGAAGTAAGAAATTAATCCTATATACATAAATATAAGTCCTAAATATCTGGTCTTTTTAAATTGGTTTTTAGAAATGAATAATTCAATTCCAATCAATATAATTCCTGTAATTGCAGGGATACTCCAAAACAATGCGTGTAAGAAAAATAGGCCCGATATTACACTTATAAACCATACACCGCACATTTTTTCCCCGCATATTACAATAAAGGCATAACTTAATAAAATCCATGCCGGGCTCATTTTAGCAATATTTATTTTTGATTTCATATATCTATTATAGATAAAAAAATAGAAATAAAATGGGCATTTCTATAAATAAGCTGGTTAGCCAAATATGAATCGATTAGCTCAGAATGGATTTCCTAATTTGGAGATTTTCCTTTATTAGCTGCTTTACCGCGTCTGCAATTCCAATGGCATCATAAGCGCATTCACGATACAATTCTTTTGGAGTTCCGTGTTCAACCAATCTGTCTGGAATGCCTAATATGATTACTTCAGCTTTATAGTTGTTTGCATTCATAAATTCAAGTACCGCAGATCCAAATCCTCCAACAATAGTTCCGTCTTCAACAGTAACTATTTTGTTATAATTACTGAATACTTCATGCAATAGATCTTCATCAATTGGCTTTACAAACCTAAGGTCATAATGTGCTGGATCAATACCTGCTGTTCTTAAATCTCTAATAGCAGCTTGTGCAAAATTACCGGGATGCCCAAAACTTAAAATAGCCACTTCTTTTCCGTCTTTCAACTTGCGACCTTTACCAATAGTGAGTTCTTCAAAAGGAGTTTTCCAATCTGGCATTACGCCTTCGCCCCTGGGATATCGTATTACAAATGGAGATTGGTTCTGTGCTAACTGAGCAGTGTACATAAGATTACGCAATTCCTTCTCATTCATTGGGGCGCTCACTACCATATTAGGTATACAACGCATATATGGAATATCATAACAACCATGGTGCGTTGGGCCATCTTCACCTACCAATCCCGCACGATCTAAACAAAATATTACGGGTAATTTTTGTATTGCAACATCATGCACTACTTGATCGTAAGCCCTTTGCATAAATGAGGAATAAATATTACAGAATACCCTCAAACCCTGTGTTGCCATGCCTGCACTTACGGTAACAGCGTGCTGCTCACAAATACCCACATCAAAAGCACGCTTGGGCATTTTTTCCATCATTATTTTTAAGGAAGATCCACTGGGCATGGCAGGTGTAATGCCCATGATTGCATCATTTGCTTCTGCAAGTTCAAGTAGGGTATGTCCAAATACGTCTTGGTACTTTGGAGCTTGTGGAATATCTATCCTTTTCTTGTAGATCTCTCCCGTAAGTTTATCAAATAATCCGGGTGCATGCCATTTGGTCTGGTCTTTTTCTGCCAAAGCATAGCCCTTTCCTTTTACGGTTACAATATGTAAAATTTTAGGACCAGGAATCTCTCTCAAATCCTTTAATGTATCTATTAGTTTGGTAATATTATGACCATCAATTGGTCCAAAATACCTCAATTTTAATGCTTCAAATAAATTGCTGCTTTTGCTTATCACACCTTTTAGACTCGCTTCTAATTTTGAAGCCATTTCTCGGGAAAATTTTTTGCCTACGGGTAATTTCCCCATCAGATTCCAAACCTCGTCTCTTACTTTATTATAAGTTGGGGATGTGCTGATATCGGTCAAGTATTCTTTGAGTGCCCCTACATTGGGGTCAATACTCATACAGTTGTCGTTCAAAATAATTAATACATCGCTGTCTGCAACGCCCGCATGATTCATGGCTTCAAAAGCCATACCTGCTGTCATAGATCCGTCTCCAATAATAGCAACGGACTTTCTATTTTCTCCCCTATATTTAGCGGCCATTGCCATGCCCAATGCGGCAGATATAGAGGTGGAAGAATGTCCTACGCCAAATGTATCGTATTCACTTTCAGATCGTTTGGGAAATCCGCTTAGTCCTCCGTATTTGCGGTTGGTGGCAAAATTGTCTTTTCTACCTGTTAGAATTTTATGTCCATAAGCTTGATGCCCCACATCCCACACCAATTGGTCGTAAGGAGTGTTGTAAATATAATGTAGTGCAACCGAAAGTTCAACAACGCCCAAACTGGCAGCAAAATGCCCGCCATGAACGCTTACAATATCAATAATATATTGACGAAGTTCATCGCAAACCTGATGTAATTGCTCTCTTCCCAGCTTTTTAAGGTCGTCTGGGTGATTGATCTGCTGTAATAATGATCCCTGAACAAACTCCATGCATAACAATTTAGGCGGTAAAAATACAGATTTAAAGACTGAAATGGCTATATTCCTTAGAACATAGGATTCTACAGAAGGTTCATTTTGGCAATACAATAAATCAGACCAGTTAGCCGCAAATTTTACCTTTAGTCCCATTTATTTCATAATGAGCCACTCACAAGAGCTAGATTTGTAAAACATGAGGAATAAAGCAGTACTATATTGGTGGTGCCAACTAGGTGGTTGGCTATTGTATGGCCTCACAATGGTATTTTTTGCATTTATTTTTGATAGTAAAATAAACAGTATATTCTACCCAAAGATTCTGGTAATTATTCTATCTGGACTTTTCTTTACCCATATTTTAAGAGAGCTCATCAAAGCGTTTCATTTGAAACCTCCCATGGTGCCAAAAAAGTGGTGGTTATTAACCATATCACTTATTTGTATACTAGTTGCATTTAATCTCACCAATAGTGCCATTGCGGAATGGTTGCACCTTTACAATCCCAAAACAAAAGTATCGGTTGACAAGCGATTTCTCATCAACCTTGTTTCGGATTCACCATTGATATTGGTTTGGGTGTCAGTATATTATATTTGGCATTATATTGAATTAGGTACGCATACAGAAGTGCAAAAAGTGCAATTAGAAAGCTTGGTAAAAGAGCTGGAATTAAAAACCATAAAAAGCCATATCAACCCCCATTTTATTTTTAATGCATTGAATAGTATTCGTGCATTGGTAGATGAAAATCCGGAGCGTGCAAGAACGGCTATTACGGAGTTGAGTAATATTTTACGAAGTAGTATGCAGGCTGAAAAATTAGAGACGGTTCCGCTAGAGCGTGAATTGAATATTGTTAAAGATTATCTTGCACTAGAGCATATTCGTTTTGAAGATCGATTGCAGATTGAATATGATATTGATGAAGATACACTTGATCAACCCGTTCCTCCAATGATGCTTCAAACATTGGTTGAAAATGCTATTAAACATGGTATTAGTAAGCACAAATCAGGTGGATTGGTGAGGGTGGTTTCTGATTATCGCAATAATCACCACGAATTAATTGTACAAAATTCTGGTACTATGAGTATGCAGGATGATGGAGAAGGATTTGGTTTAAGCAGTACTAGAAACCGGCTTAAATTATTGTTTGGACAAGAAGCTAGTTTTTCAATTTCAGAAACAGAAGAAATGGTGGAAGCTAAAATTGTAATGCCCGTACAAGAAGTAAAGATTTAAATTCAAGTTTTTAATTTAATAATTATGGCAATCAAAGCAATTATTATTGATGATGAGCGACTCGCAAGGAATGAACTCAAAAAACTATTGCAAGAGCATAGTGATATTGAAGTGATTGACGAAGCAGCCAATGTAGATGAAGGAATTGAAAAGATTGAAACACTCAATCCCGATCTTATTTTCCTTGATATTCAAATGCCTGGAAAGACAGGCTTTGATTTGCTTGCTGAAGTAGAGAAAGCACCCAAAGTGATTTTCACCACAGCTTATGATGAGTATGCCCTTAAAGCATTTGAAGTAAATGCTTTAGACTATTTACTAAAACCAATTGAACCGAAGCGACTAGCAGATGCGGTGCAAAAATTACAAGCTGAAATTTTTAAAGAAAAAATTGGACTCAACGGCAATAATCGCGGCCCGCTTACCGAATTAGACCAGGTTTTTGTAAAAGATGGGGAGCGTTGCTGGTTTGTAAAACTTGGTGAGATTCGTTTGTTTGAAAGTGTAGGTAACTACGCGAAAGTTTTTTTCGGTACCAATAAACCCCTTATTCTTAAGTCGCTCAATGCTTTGGAAGAAAGATTAGACGATAGAATGTTCTTCAGAGCCAATAGAAAACATATCATCAATTTACGATGGATTGAAAAAATTGAACCCTATTTTAATGGCGGTTTAATGCTCGATTTAAAGGGAGGAGAAAAAATTGAAGTCAGCCGTAGGCAAACAGTCAAGTTTAAAGAAATGATGAGCCTTTAAGAAGTATACGATTCAATGTATTGTATAATGTAAACACTCCCCTGTATGAACAAATTTATTGGCTTCTCTATTTTTCTGGCTTTGAATTTTTACGCTGCTAAGGCACAAGATATTCATCAAATTATTAATGCTGCAGAAGTAGCCCGCATTGTAAGCACACTTGCTTCAGATGAAATGGAAGGTAGAAAAACTTTTACAAAAGGAATTGATAAAGCAGCAGCATTTATTGTGGATGAATTTAAGCAGAATGGCTTGCAGACTTTACATGGGGATGGTAATTTTATGCAGACTTTTAAAATGGTGCGGCCAAAATTTGTTGCCGCATCTGCGGTTTTAGATCAACTGTCTATTGCTACTAAAAATATCATTGCCATTTCTTGTAAACCCGAACTACAAATAAATGAACAATCGGGTTATGAGCTGGTGCGGATATTGAAAGGAGATAATTTTTTTTCTGAAGCTCGTAAATACAGCAACCTTTCTAAAAATAGGGTGGTGCTGGTGGACAGCTCTTTTGCAGCAAATTTTGGAAGACTAACCCAATTCAAATCGCAGCTTTATTTATCAGATAAATCGGTTGTGTTTATACTCACCAATCAAATACCAGCCACTTATACTATTGAAGCAAAACATCTTATTACTGAAATGTCACTAGCAAATGTGGTTGGCATATTGCCCGGCAAAACCTTACCCAATGAGTATATTATTTTTTCTGGCCATTACGATCATTTAGGTATCAATAGTAAGCATGCAGTGAACAATGATAGTATTTACAATGGAGCCAACGACGATGCTGCTGGTACTACTGCCATGATATTATTGGCAAAATATTACGCAGCAACAAGAAACAATGAAAGGAGTATTATTTTTGCCGCTTTTACGGCAGAAGAAATCGGTGGTTATGGGGCAACTTATTTCAGTAAACAATTGAATCCTGCGGAAGTAAAAGCAATGTTTAATATTGAAATGATTGGAACCGAAAGTAAATGGGGTAAGAACAGTGCTTATATTACGGGCTTTGATAAAACGGATATGGGAAAAATATTGGAACAAAATTTACTGGGAACAACATTTACATTTTATCCCGATCCATATCCCGACCAAAATTTATTCTACCGCTCTGATAATGCAACCCTAGCTCGTTTGGGTGTGCCTGCTCATACCATTTCTACTTCAAAAATGGACAGTGAGCCAAATTATCACCAACTTTCAGATGAAGTAAGTACGCTTGATATACCCAATATGACGGAAATTATTAAGTCTATTGCACTCAGTGCCAGAAGCATTATCAGCGGTAAATCTACACCCAGCAGGGTAGATACTAGCAGTTTACAATAATTTCTTTTCCAAATTATTTGGCTGTTTTTGTGGGATGATTAACTTTATCGCAATGTATTTTACTTTTTTGCCCAAACAACCACACCCAGTTCTTTCTTACCTAAGGGTAGGGAGGCTGCTCTATTATTCTTTAACCATATTTATTGTTGAATCTTGGTTCTATTGGGTTAAGCTAAAAGCTGCCTGTACTGCGGATATGCTTCCTTATATACTTTTCTGGGCATGGAGTTTTATGTTTTCTTTTATTCATATTTTTTTGGTATTGGCAGATGGGTGGTCGCGGTACCAAAATTACAAAAGAGCAAAAGACCAATTCTTTATTCATGGTTTTAGAAGCCGAATTGCTGATACATATATGGGTTCTAAGTGCCAACGCATGGCTGCCATAGAAGCGGCAAAAGAGTTGGGTATTGGGGATGAAATAGTAGCCTATTATGAAGCAAAAAATGTAAAGTGGTATCATTATATACCTTATTTTATGATTCGAGATCCTTGGTTTGGCTTTAAAAAGAAATTCTGGTCTCGCACTTTTTTAGAGGGCAGCTACAAGTCGCGATTCAATTTCTCTTCTTATCAATTAGTTTTACAAGCATGATTATTTCAGGTATTGGGTTGAGCAAATCCTACGGAAAAAGAAAAGTATTAGATAATGTGAATATTGAATGTTCTGCAGGTGAAATTTGTGGACTATTAGGTGCTAATGGAGCTGGGAAGACCACCATTTTTAAAATTTTATTTGGACTAATTACCCCCGATTCGGGTAAAGTTATCCTGCCTAATAATCATATCAAACCCATTGGTGGTATTATTGAAAAGCCAGCTTTATATGAGTACTTAAATGCTTGGGACAATATCGCAATTTTTGCGAGTATACAAGGTATGAAGTGTACCCCAGCTATGATTGAACAAATTTTATTAAAAGTGGGCTTGCCAACTGATAGAAAAGATGGGGTAGGTAATTATTCTATGGGAATGAAACAACGCTTGGGTATTGCCATTGCTTTATTAAATAATCCTGCCTGTTTGGTGTTAGATGAGCCTTTTACGGGGCTCGATCCACTTGGCGTTGCCGCATTGCGCAAGCTTATTGCTGACTTGGCTAGGGAAGAAAAACTGGCCATTATTCTCTCCTCACATATTATTGAAGAGCTGAGTAAAATTTGTAATACCCTCTGTGTGTTGAAAGACGGGAAAATGGTAAAAACTGGTCCTGCACAACAATTAATTGCCGATAATACCGATACTTTTAGTATTTGTGCAGTCAATATTCAATCTTCTCTCGCACTACGTGCATACGAGTTTGAGCTGAAAGGAAATTGCGCGTACGTAAAAATTGCAGCGGATAAAGTGCCCTATTTGGTGCAGGAATTGTACAAAGAATCCATCTATATTACAGCTTGCACGCCTGAGTTAAGTATGGAAAAACTTTTTGAAATAAATCACTTATGAAATCACTGATTAGGGCAGAAATATTAAAATTACTAAAGCAAGGAAAAACATATTATGCGCTTGGCTCACTATTTTTAATTGAAGCTGTTATTTTATTTAGTGCATATTATCAAGGAACTAATATTATAGACCTCTTACTAGAGAATCTAAAAAAAAGTTTTTATTTTGAAGGTACACTACTGAATGGTAACTTATTAGTGTACCTAATTTTAAATACACTCTGGTTTCACCTACCCTTAATTTTAATGATTGTAGTATCGGGTACACTTACGGCTGAATATAAAGATAGAACCTTACAAACCATTATGCTTCAGCCAGTGCGCAAGTGGAAATTTATGCTCAGTAAATATATTGTTGCAATACTATTTACCATTTTAGTAGTGGTATTATTGGCAGTAACTGCTTTTGGTTGTTCGTATGCAATTTTTGGAAAAGGAGATTTAATTGTTTATCTCAACACCCTCAATTTTTTTACCGCTAAAGAAGCTGCTTACCGCTTGCAGTGGGCATTTGTAGCAGGCGGATTGAGTATGATATTTTTTTCTGTAGCCAGTTTAACCATTGCCGTTATTTTTAAAGAAGCCACAAAAACATGGATTGTAGCTGCTTTCTTCCTTATTTTCTCTAATATTTTGTTGAAGGTTGATTTTGGTAATAATTGGTTTAATGAGTTATTCTTTGCCAAGTTAAACGATACTTGGCAATACTTTTTTTACCATGAAATTGTCTGGAATATGGTGTACCAGAATATGACTTTGTTGGGTATTTATATTGCTTTATTTATGGGTGGTGGAATCTATTTATTTCATAAAAAAGATATTGGGTAATGAAAAATATTTTATTCATTTTTCTTTTCATATTTCTTTCGTTTAGCGAGGTTGCTGCTCAAGTAGTTGATCCTGCTTTATTAAGTATCAAGCAACGCATGGATTCAATAGCGTTTTTTTCAACAAACCTCAAGCTGGAAGTAGATATTTCTTTCATCAATATGCCCATTAAAACTGCGCGCATGAGTTATAAAAAAGGAGAGGCAATAAAATTTTCTTCCAATGATTTTGTGCTGATTCCAAAACGAGGATTGGATTTTTCACTGAATGGAATTTTTGAATATTCGTTTATAACAGTGGATAGAGGTGTGGAAAAACGGGGTGGACAATTGCTGAAAGTTATTAATATTATACCCACCGATAAGCGAGCCGACTTTTCTATTGCCACCCTATTACTAGATACAAAAAATAGGCGAGTGATGGAATCTGAAATCAATACCAAAAAAGACGGCACTTATATTTTATTGATGCATTATGCCGATCAGTATACTGCATTGCCAGATAGGGTAGAAGTGAATTTTGAAATCGAAAAATTAAAGATACCCATTAATTTTATGGGTAAGGATACCGATATTGATAGAAAACAGTTGCGGGCAGCGGGAGCAAAAACAGGAAAAATTTTCTTGACTATGAGTAACTATCAGGTGTTGTTCATTAAATAATTTTATATGTCGAGTAGGGGTATAGTAGTTTCCGATAATGATTGGTTTTCTTCCGATCATTTGTTTGATCAACTTTATCCAGAAAACCTACGTTCATTGGCATCACTTCACTGGACGCCAATAGCAATAGCCAAAGAAGCAATGGCCTTACTTGCGCCAAAGAAAGGCGACCGTATCCTAGATATTGGCAGTGGCGTTGGAAAATTTTGTATCACAGCAGCGCAGTTTTATCCAACTGTTCAAATAGATGGTATTGAGCAGAGGAGTGAATTGGTAGCTGCTGCTCAAAATGCAAAAGCTAGGCTTGCAATGAATAATACCCATTTTTTTTTAGGAGATTTTACCGAGATGGATTTTACAAAATACACGCATCTATATTTTTATAATTCATTTTACGAGAATGCAATTGCGCAAGATTCAAATGTTGATAGTACTCCTGAATCGGCGGATCTATTTAATAGGCACAATAGAAAATTATATAAGTTGCTAAAATCAATGCCAGTAGGTATTCGGCTGGCTACGTATCACAGCACAGAAAATGAAATGCCAGACGATTACCATATTGTAGCAGTTGGTTCCGATGAAGAACTTAAGTGTTGGGTTAAAGTGTAGTTTTATTTTAATCGAATGAACAATAGCAAGTTAGCGGGCTAATTTGTAAATATTTTTTCGAGTAAATATAAAAATCAAGCATACGAAAATAGTCCATACAGTTACCAGTATGGGTGAACCCAAAATCCAATAATGGCTTAAAATGCCCTTAGTGAGCAAGCTATTCATTACCCCGAGTACCATTAATAAATCAATTAATATGGGTGCTAATAAGAAGAGTAAAAAATAAGCAATTCTTTTTTTGTTGATGGTTATAAAGGCCTTGTAAAGTGGGAAGGCTAAAATTAATGTTAGGATTATAACCCCAACAATAGTAGATAGTGAATGATTGTGCAGGATTTGGTTGATTCCATAAATTTCATCGCCACCACCTAATGTAGGATTCAATACCAATCTTGCAAAAGGCATATTGGCAAATATCAGAGAAAATCCGAATGATTTTTTGCGATTGCTATTGCTATCTTTTAGCATGGAACTGCCAATCCAAATCATGATAAAGGTAAAAATTGGCCCAGCAAATGTAGCAACTAAGGCAATGGGATGTTTTTTAATGCAGCCATCACAAAGCTCCCAAACATTAAAATCTCTTTGCCCCCAACAACCACAAATTATTCTTCCTACGGTAGTATGAACAATTTCATGTGCTTCGTGCATCACAAAAGTCAATGCCAGAAAGGCTATTGTGTATTTTAAGGAGAGTTTAATATCCATATAGTACTCGGTTACGGTCAATTTTTGTCAGTTACAACTGGGCAACTTCAACACAATATACCGTTTGAACGGTATATAATTAATATACTAACCCCCTTATTTTTATCACCTAAAGAAACAGGTTATGCAAAGGATAAAGATAAGTTTACTATTAGTATTGGTGTTTTGTAGTTCAATCAGCCTGAATGCCCAACAAAAACGGGGGTTGGGGGAAGTGATAGATCTCGACTTAATTGCAAAAACACCTCAAAAGATGCAAATTTCTGAAAGAAGCTTTGCCAATTTGCCTACTAGTGTTTCCTTGGAAAAATATGCGCCAACCCCGGGCGATCAAGGCGAGTATGGCACTTGTACTGCTTGGGCTGTGGGATATGGCATTGCTACTATTTTATATGCCAAAACACATGGGTTAACGGATAAGGCATTGATTAACAAATATGCATTTTCGCCCAGTTTTTTGTATGAACAAATCAAGGATTCGAGTGACAATAATTGTCAAGGTGGATCAAGTTCCGTTAAGGCATTAATAACATTGATTTCAACGGGTGATGCAACACTTAGAACTGTACCGTACACCTGCGGAATAAAAGCATCCGCTAGTGCAAAAACGGAGGCGTCGGACTATAAAATTGGAGATGTAGCTATATTATTTGCAGCCAAAGGAGTGTCTAAAGAAGACAAATATTTTAAGCAGGAAACGGAAGCAATAGATCTCACAAAAAAGGCTTTAATGGAAGGCAGTCCCATCAGTATTTCTTATACCTTACCTAAAAGTTTTTTTGCCATTAAATCAGCAGTGTGGACTCCAGAACCCAGTGAAAATTTTGGGGACTGGAAGCATAGTAGTCACGCCATGTGTGTGATAGGTTATGATGATAATATTGCTGGTGGTGCATTTAGGGTGATGAATAGTTGGGGAGCTAATTGGGGTGATAAAGGATTTGTATGGATAAAATATGCTGACTTTTATCGTTGGTGTCAAATAGCATTACAGCCATTTGGTAATCCATATTCAAAAGCACCAGCAGAGAAAAAAGTAGAGCCAGTACCACCAGCACCAGTGCCGTTACCAACTCCAGTACCGAGTCCCGCTCCAACTCCCAAGCCAAGTCCTAATCCTAGCCCTGCAGGTGACAATATTTTTGTATTGGGCGGAAGTGTAGAGTTTAAGTTGAATGATGGAACCAATATGGAAGCAGGTAAAATATCTACCAGGAATTTAGTAGTAGATGAAGATAAAGCGGAGAATGAGAAAGAGGCATTGGTGGCATATAAAATGAATGATAAGTATACATCAGGTACTAAGTTTAGGTTTTACATTAATACAGATGAAGAAGCTTATATATATGCATTTGCAACCGATCTTACTGGAAAAGTGAATTTATTACTTCCATTTGATGATTTGGTATCAACGCATATAGGTGCTAATACAACAGTAGCATTTCCATCAGATAAAAAAGTAATTAAAATGGATGAGCAGCGTGGAACGGACTACCTCCTAATTATTTATTCGAGAGAGAAACTGAATGCAAAAAATATGGCAGCAACCATGAATGCAATGAGTGGAAGTTTGAGTAAAAAAATAAAAGCAGTATTAGGAGATAAGCTAATAGATAAGGACTTTATAAAGTATGATGCAACTAAACCTGGCTTCCAAGTAGCAGGAAAAAAAGGCAGTAGGAATTTAGTTGTTTCCGATGATAAATCAGACAATAGAAGTACAACTGGCAGTGTAGTGCCGTTGATGATAGAGATCAGTCACAATTAAAATGATAATCAAATAATTTTCTCAAAGATGGTTTCCCCAATAATTAGAACGCTTTTACTTGTATCTATTTTTAAAGTCGCTGCTTTTTCACAAGCACCAACCATAGTAGTTCCAACATCCCATAATCAAAAAATAGGTAGGATAGTTATAGATGCCCAAAACCATTTTTTTTATACAGCGGATGATACAAAAATTATTATGTGGGATTTCAAAACAATGAAACAACTGTATTCGTTTAATATTTATAATAAATCTACTAGAGCAGGCACTGCAAACACAGTAAGCAATTTAAAAGAGCTTAGTATTTCTCCAGATGGAAAGATTATAGCATTTACAACAATAAAAGATTCCTTGAAAATATTTTCAACCACAACGGGAAAAATTTTGCAAAAAATTCCTGGTATAAGTTCAAAATTTATTTTTTCAAAAAACTCAAAAATAATTTACCACTTAGTAGATGGACCACTTTTAAAAAACAGCGAAAATCCAGATGGTAGAATCGTAAAGACGATAGAAATTTCAAGCGGCATTGTAAGAGATTACTGGCATTTAAAAGAACTCAATGTTTTTGGGCTATATGCTAGGTATTTTTTCCCATTGACCAATAGTCGCGTCATAAACTTTAATGAAAAAGGATATCAGATTTTAGACCTTGATAATAAAACAGAGATTACCAGTGTGCAAATATCAGCGGAAGCAAAAAAAAAATTTGCTGACCCAAATAGCCCATTTAACGAGAACTATTTTACGGTTTACCCTGAATCGGGGCTTTTTGTTTTTCAACTGCATACAAAAACAGGGCTTGGTAACTTAACATGGGATATTTATAATAACAAAGAATTTGCTTTTGTACCCGCTTATGCTCCTATAGATATGCAGGGTAGTTTTAATTCCGAAAGTTTATTGTATATTACTAGTAGGGGAACTAGGTTTAATAAGCAAGAGTTGGTAATCTATTCAAACGGATATAAAATTGAAAAGAAGAAGCTGTTGAATATAAGTGATGAAATTTATATTGCAGCATTAAGTAAAAGTAAAAACACCGTTATATATATTGATTATAACAACAAACTTTATAAAACCAATGTGAGTACAGGCGATAAAGAAACTGTTGAAAAAGGATTGCCCGAAATAAATTTTTCTTCTTTTTTCCGAGATAGAAATATGCTTAGCTTTAATGGGTCAACTATTTTTTCAGATAATATTAATCAGGGTACTTTTGAAAATTTTAAGTCTGATTATATGATTGACCTTAACCGTGCTTCGGTATATGCCCATGATACAATGCCATCAATCCTTACAAGTGTAGTGTCTTCAATCAGGCTTAGTAAAGATAGTTTTCTGATCAATTATAATACAATAGCTAAAGACATTAGTAGATTTTTTATCTACGATAAACAATCTAAAAAAAGTACAGCTTTTATTGCAAAAGATTTTTTTATCTCAAACGTTGTTGGTAGTAGTGACTTTTCAGGTACACCCAAATTTTTCACTTTAAATGAGCCTGGCATTGCTTATTATACTTTAGGAGAATATGGAGCAAAGAACACAGATCCTTATACTTACAATTTATATAGGTATAATATTTCATCAAAAAAATCTGAAAAAATATTTATTGCAAAAGAACTTGGTATTGAAAAATGGCAAAGCCTTGGTGGAAGCTCTATTGATTGCCCATCCGCTGATCAACAACTTATTATTGATAAAAAAAGTGAAATTTTGGCAGCGGCAGAATATGATTTTAAGGGTTCCATAAGAATCATTGATATTAAAACAAGTAAAGTGATTTCTAAGCATTCTATCAAATATGACTCTGCCGCGTTAGGGAATAATTATATAAATCAAAAGAGTTTTGAAAAGGAAGGGAATAATTATAGACCGTTTATTTTAAAACAGGTTAAGCAAATTGATAAAAATTTAGTTAGGGTATTGGGGAGTGAAACTATATATGAATTTAACTTGGCCAACGGTTCTGTAACAGAGAATAAATTTGTTAATGGGAGCATATTTGATGATAAGCAAAACGTGAATATATTTGGCAGTAATAAATTAGAAACTATTTTAGCTAGTTATGAAGATGATAATGAATCCATTGTTAAAGTAGTTTATGGACCTAATAAATATACATTAGATTATATTTCATCACCCGTAATGCGGATAGAGTTTACAGACAACGACAGTATTCTTTACACCATACATGCAGATAAATCTATCAATGTATATAATGCCGTAACGGGTAAATTTTATGGATCTTTATATGTTTTTGAAAACTCTGCTGACTGGGTTTTTGTTGATGCCGCAGGAAGGTTCGATGGCACCGATGGTGGCATGAAACGTTTGTATTATTTAAGGGATAGAGAAATTATAAATCTTGATAAAGTTTATGAAAAATATTTTACTCCTAATCTTTTTCAACGTTTGGTTAATGGTGAGGAGTTTGAACCTATCCCTGAAATCAATATCAAACCCAAACCGTCTAGTAAAATTCTATATGCCCAAAAGCAACGTAATTTAGAAGTGGATGATGATAAACTCATTTATTCAAATACCACAGGGGTTGCAGAAATAACTGTGTCTGCTACAGCACCAGAAGATAAAATAGATGAGATACGTTTATTCCACAATGGTAAAATTGTAAACCTTGCAACCCGTGGTCTTTTTGTAACTGATAATGATGGTACTGAAACCAAGAAGTACACTATTAATTTATTAGCGGGTCAAAATACTTTTAGGGCAGTGGCATTAAACAGCCAGCGAACAGAAAGTGAACCAGATGAAATTACCG
>JAAFJB010000058.1 GCA_013297995.1 Chitinophagales bacterium
ATGAAACTACCGCTGTAAGTAAGAAAGATATTGGCAGAATGACCGTTCTTTTCAAGGGTAATGGTAAAAAAACCAAGAAAGGAAGCATTGCTGGTCAAGATGATGAGCCAATTGGCGAACCGGGTAAAAATTTAAACCACGGATGTATGTTTCCATAGTTAAGAAAATAACTTTATCTTCATTTAAATTTTTTAAATGCTAGTTTATGTATATCTGCTGGTGCAAGCCAGCAGTTTTTTTGTTTGCTTATATTATTATGCTTCTTTAAAAAAAACTGATCTAAAATATTTCTTACCATTCTTGTTTTTAACTACAATTGTGGAATGGAGTGGTTATTTCTTCCTCATTAATGATGTAAGAAAATTCATGATTTACAACAGCTTCACCACATTTGAATTTGTTTTCTATTTCTTTATTTTTTCCAAACACCTTAGAGTTCCCTACTTTCGTTATCCAGTTATCGCAATGATATTTGTGTACCCTTTTTTGGTGTATTATAATTTAAAATATATCCAAGGTTTTCAAACCTTTCACTCCTATACTTTTTTGCTGGGGTCTTTTTTTATGGTGCTTTTTTCCATTCTTTTCTTTTTTGAATCGGTGCGGACTGAAAACCTAGAGAAATTATTGCCCGATCAACCTTTTTTCTGGGTATGCACTGCGTATATTATGTTTTATTTAGGGTCGGTAGTAATCAATTCTTTGTTTCAATACCTAATGAGTTTTGATATGCATTCACAAGGAAAGAGAATCTATTCCACCATCAACCAAAGCCTCAACCTCTTATTATATTCTGGTTTTATTTATGCTTTTATACTATGTCATCAAAAGAAGAAGAAATCTACATCACCGTTATAATTGTTTCTATTTTCTTGTTGATGCTTTGCGTGTTTTTAATCATCATGGTATTTGCATATATGCGCAAGCAAAGAATAAACCAGCAAGAAAAGATGGATCTTGAAAATCGCTACCAACAAACCCTACTTAAAACCCAGTTGGAAATTCAAGAAGAAACCATTAATTATATTGGGAATGAAATACATGATAATATTGGGCATATTATTTATTTGGTTCGGCTTAAAATAACCCAACTACCTAGTATTATAAACAGTGCCCATAGAGATGAACTGTACAACCTACTTAAAAAAAGCTCAGACGATTTAAGGGCCATCAGCCATAGTTTAAATGAAAATCAATTTCAAAAAATAGGGTTTTATGAGTCGCTAAAACAACTGCTTTTTAATATTGAAAAAACAGGCAGGTACAGCATTAACTTAGAAATTGAGGATGATATTGACATGCACAATCTGCCCATTCAATCTGAATTAATTCTGTTTAGAATGATGCAAGAAATCATTCACAATATTATAAAACACGCGTCAGCATCTACCATACATATCAGTGTTAGTGAAGCAAATAAATCTACTATAATTAAAATTTCAGACGATGGAATTGGGTTTAACCTATCTGCCATTCAATCTGAAAATAAAGGCATTGGCATTAATAATATTATGGCCCGTGCTAAATTTATTAAAGCCAGTGTAACTTTTAATAGTATTCCCCACAAAGGCACCATTGTAACCATCCATATAAACGCTTAAAATATGCAAATAACTACGGTTGCTTTAGTAGATGATCACGCATTGTTGAGATCGGGATTGGCATCTATCGTTAACGGATTTGAAGGATTTACTGTATTGTTTGAAGCGGGGCATGGCAAAGAATTTATTGAACTAGTAGATAGTCAAAATCCCCCCGATATAGTTTTATTAGATATCAATATGCCCGTAATGGACGGGTATGAAACCGCCATCTGGATAAAAAAAAACCTACCTACCAGTAAAGTATTGGTATTGAGCATGCTTACCAATGATATGCCCATTATTAGAATGTTGAGGAATGGCGTAAAAGGATATCTTATAAAAGACAGTATGCCGCTGGTTTTTAAGGAAGCATTGGAGTCAATTAGAAATAATGTTTTTTACATCAATGAACAGGTGCGCGATAAACTTATTAAATATGTTTCTAAAGAATCTGATCAAGATGAAGATACCCAGCTACTGTTAAATATTACGGAACAGGAAGCTCATTTTTTGCAACAGATTTGTGCTGACAAAACCTATAAAGACATTGCCATAGAAATGGGCGTGGGTCTTAGAACCCTAGATACTTTTAGAGACAACTTATTTAAAAAACTAAATATTAATAGTCGCGTTGGCTTGGTTCTTTTTGCCATTAAACAAGGCATTGTTGCTATTTAAACGGTATAAGGATTATCTTTAAACCATGTTTTGGGTTTACCAACGGCTTTTGATAGCCGCTTTTCTCGTTTGCTCCTCCTACGCAGGGGCGCAGCAATTGCCCGTTCCTATTGGCAACTGGCGTGCCCATTTAAACTATAACCAACCCATACAAGTAGTAAAAGGAGCACAAATATATTGTGCCACAGAAAATGCTTTGTTTGCCTTGGATGGCAATAATGAAATAAATTTTTTCAACAGAGTAAATGCATTAAATGATATAGGAATTAGTTGTATAGGCTGGGATGAAACCACACAGCAGTTGGTAATTGCTTATAAAAATAGCAACTTAGATATTTTAAAAAATACAATCGTTAAACAGATAGGTGATATTAAACGAAGTAATATTATGGGCAATAAAATAATTGCCCATATCTATTGCCACAATGGGCTGGCTTATCTCTCCACAGGGCTGGGGATTATAGTAGTAGATCTCACTCGTTTTGAAATAAAAGATACTTGGGTAATTGGTGCTAATGGATCACAAATAGCCGTGGTTGCTACTGCAATAAACAATGGTATTATATATGCCGCTACCTCAGAGGGATTAAAAAGCACCACACTAAACAGTTTAGACCCTGCCAATTATAAAAACTGGCAGCTCTTATCGGGTAATAATGGATTGCCTTTGGGTAGTATTGAGTACGTAGGCATAGCCAATAATGAGGTAGTAGTTCAAAAGCAAAATACTATTCTCACCTCTCAAAACAACCAATGGAATGTACGCTATTCCAATTTGCAATGGCCTATTTTACAAACCAATACCAGTGAAAATAAAATACTGTTATCTCAAAGAAACACTGCGGGTAATGCTAGGGTATTGGTAATAAATATAGCCGGCAATATTGAGCAAATACTAGACCAGCCAGGCATAATTTCCCTGCCTAAAAATGCTATTAGTGATAAAAATAGCATTTGGGTTGCCGACTATTTTGGTGGGCTATCTCGTTTTGGCACGAGCCTTGAAACTTTTATACCCAATGGGCCTCCTCCGCTTTCAAACGGCGCATTTGCTTTTGCCAATGGACAAGTTTTGCAAGCCGCAGGTTCTGTAAATAGCGCTTGGAATTACAGCTATAATAGAAGTGGTTTACTTATTTTTTCTGAAGGATATTGGAAGCAAATAAATAGCCTAAATACGCCTATTTTAGATTCTGTTTTAGATTTGATTACCCTTGCGGTAGATCCCAGCAACCAGAGTATCTGGGCCGGAAGCTATGGGGGAGGCTTGGTACATTTTGAACCCACAAAAACCCAGTTATACAAACAAAAAAACAGTTCATTAGCAGCCGCTATTGGAGATCCCAATAGTTATCGGGTAAGTGGACTCTCCTTTGATAAGGAAGGGAATTTGTGGATTAGTAATTATGGTGCGCCCCAGCCCCTTAAGCTGAGAAAAAAAGAGGGCAATTGGCTCAGCTTCTCCATTCCTTTTCAACTAAACGAGCATGCAGTTGCCGATTTAATTCACGATGATTTTGGCAATCTTTGGATTATGAGTCCAAAAAATAACGGGCTTATTTGCTTTAACCCTGGAGGGTATCTTAACAACCCCAATTTACACCAATGGAAATATTTTAGAGAAGGAAAAGGAGCCGGAAATCTTCCGAGTAACAATGTGTTGAGCATAGTAAAAGACAAGAGCAGTAGTATTTGGGTGGGCACTGATGATGGTATTGGAATTATACAATGTACGGATAAGGTTTTTGGCAGCAATACCTGCGAAGCAGTAATTCCTATTGTAGAACAAGATCAGTTTGCTGGTCAATTATTAAAAGGCGAGCAAGTGCAATGTATGGACGTTGACGCAGCTAATAGAAAATGGATTGGCACACAGAATGGGGTTTGGCTTTTATCGGAAGATGGAAAAAAAATCATACATCGGTTTACTACCCACAATAGCGTGTTGCTGAGTAATGATATAAAAAAAGTGGGAATAGACCCACAAACAGGCGAGGTATACTTTGCCACATTCCTCGGCTTATGTAGTTTTAGAGGTATGGCTACTGAACCAGCTACTAGCTTACACAATATATTGGTATTCCCCAATCCTGTACCACCCGCTTACCAAGGTAGTATTGCTATAAAGGGGCTCACAGATGATGCTTTGGTTAAAATTACTGAATTGAGTGGCCGTTTGGTTTTTCAAACTAGAAGTTTAGGGGGGCAGGCCATCTGGAACGGTAGCGATTATAAAGGAAATAAAATAGCCAGTGGTATTTATCTAGTACTGGTTCGCAATAAAGAGGGCAATGAAAAATATGTTACCAAAATAATCATTACCAGTGGGCGGTAATGATGGTGAAAACAACTAATTTTGCTTTTTCTATTTAGTTAGGTGATCAGCACCCAATTTCTTTTTCTATATGAAGATACTAGTAAGAATACTCAGCTTTTTAGTCCTTATTATTTTGCTACACCACTCAGTTTCTGCCCAGCAGAATCTCTTTAACATTCCTTCTGGAGACATTACCAATACAAAAAAAATATTCTACCAACACCAGTTAAATATATATAGTGAAAAACTAGAATCAAAAGCCCACTTTGTGTATGGGTTGGGAAAGGGATGGGATATAGGTGCTAATTTGGTAGGTAAGGGACTCTATTTTTCTCCCAATTGGCGACTATTGCACAACGACAATGCGGCCAAGGGTGCAGTGTATCCTATTTTAATGGGTACGGTTCAAAAGCAGTTTGAAATTACAGACCATTTTCTTATTAATGCAGGTACGCAGATTGGGTGGAATTTGAGTAGCCAGATTAAAAACAAAGAATTCAATCATTATTCCTACCTAATCGGATCCTATCATATTAGTAAACATGGTAAAATTGTAACTGGATTCTACCATACCAATACCATGTTTGTTGGTGGCGGTAATACATTTGGAATTTTAGGAGGATATGAATTTAAAATTTCTAAAAAAGCTTATTTAATGGGCGACTGGGTAAGTGGTAATAATGAATCGGCTGTAATGGTATTGGGTGGCATGGTGAATGTTTCAAAAAGAATTCAATTGTGTGCGGGCTGGCAAATTCCCAATCCAAATACTCCCAAGCCCATGGGCTTGGTATTAGAATTCAACTTAATGGGCTGGGATCTTTACTAGCCCAGTCTATTGCTTGGCAAACTCATAACTTCTGGCTACTTTAAATTTAAGCCCACCTCTTTCACCTGGAACAACGGTATACTGCACTTGCTTATACATACCCGTAGGTTTTGCTCCTACAGAATCTGCGGTATATACTGGAAACCTTCGCATTAATGTACCTTCCATTAGCATAAACTGATCGTAGCCTTGGTAGCCCGTTCTTAGCTTAGGATCGTCTACTATATCGGGGAATAAAATTCCTGTTAGTGACTCATTCTTTTCCGAAGCAATACCAATTACGGTTCCTTTTTCCTTATCACCTTGGGGATATACATACAATACCAAATCGGGGAATAAATCATTATTTAAATCGTCTACTTCTACTTTTTTTATTTTACCTTTTACTTCAAAACTTACGTCTCTTGCTGAATTTGTAAAGCCAACAGGTGTAATGGTAATATAATTTTTATCTTCATTCTTATTGTTACAAACCACTTTATAGCCCGATTTACCTATTTTCATGGTGGTATCTATTCGTTTATATTGTGCCACTAAGGGCTGGATAGAATATCCTAAAAAGAACAAAATTAATATGGATGTTTTTTGCATAAAATATAAAGCTATTTAAGTTACATATTTCTACGGTACTTACCGCCAACCGAATATAAGGCATTCGTAATTTGCCCCAATGAACAATATTTTACCGTTTCCATTAATGCTTCAAATAAGTTGCCATTGTTTACCGCTACCTGCTGTAATTGCACCAATGCTGCTTCACTTTTTGGTGCATTGCGCAGTTGAAATGATTGTAAGTTTTGTATTTGCTGCTCCTTTTCTTCAGTAGTACTTCTAATAACTTCTCCGGGTAAAATAGTGGGGCTTCCCTTTTTATTTAAAAATGTATTAACGCCAATCAGGGGTAGTTCACCCGTATGTTTCTTGGTTTCATAATAAAGACTTTCTTCCTGAATTTTATTACGCTGGTACATTCTTTCCATAGCCCCTAATACACCCCCTCTATCAGATATTTTTTCAAACTCTTGCAACACCGCTTCTTCTACCAAATTGGTTAATTCCTCCATGGCAAAGCTACCTTGCATAAAATTCTCGGTATTGGCAGTGCCCAGTTCGCGGTTGATGATGAGCTGAATGGCCATTGCCCTGCGCACGCTTTCTTCGGTGGGCGTTGTTATGGCTTCATCATAAGCATTGGTATGAAGGCTATTACAGTTGTCGTAAATAGCATACAATGCTTGCAAAGTGGTGCGAATATCATTAAAGTCTATTTCCTGCGCGTGCAAGCTTCTTCCACTGGTTTGAATATGGTATTTTAATTTCTGTGATCGGTCGTTTCCCTTGTATTTATGCTTCATGGCTTTGGCCCATATTCTTCGAGCTACCCTTCCTATTACACTGTATTCTGGATCCATTCCATTGCTGAAAAAGAAAGAAAGGTTGGGTGCAAAATCATCTATCTGCATTCCCCTGCTGAGGTAATATTCTACAAAAGTAAATCCGTTGGATAAAGTAAATGCCAATTGGGTAATGGGGTTGGCGCCTGCTTCTGCAATATGGTATCCACTGATGCTTACACTATAGAAATTACGAATATTATTGTTGATAAAATAATGCTGCACATCTCCCATTAATTTGAGTGCAAATTCAGTAGAAAAAATACAGGTATTCTGGGCTTGGTCTTCTTTTAAAATATCGGCCTGCACCGTTCCCCGCACTTGCGATAAGGCGTTTGCTTTTATAGTGGCATAAATATCGGCGGGTAAAACCTCATCGCCACTCATTCCTAAGAGGGCAATGCCGAGTCCACTATTACCTTCGGGCAAACGTTCGGGTAAGGAGGGATTGTAATAAATGGGCTTGGGTAATTTTTCGAATTTTTTGGTAATGATGGCATTCACAGCATCCCACTGGTTGTTATCGGCAATCCATTTTTCACAAAGCTGGTCAATGGCTGCATTCATAAAAAATGCTAAGATGATGGGTGCAGGCCCGTTAATAGTCATGCTTACCGAAGTTTTAGCATCACAAAGATCAAAGCCACTGTACAGTTTTTTGGCATCATCTACGGTGGCTATGCTTACGCCACTATTGCCTACTTTACCATAAATATCGGGCCTGGGTGCAGGGTCTTCTCCATATAAAGTAACACTGTCAAAAGCAGTGGAGAGCCGAATAGCGGGCTGGCCCAATGAAACATAATGAAAGCGCTTATTGGTTCTTTCTGGTCCGCCTTCGCCTGCAAACATTCGGGTAGGATCTTCACCCTGCCGTTTGAGTTCAAATACCCCTGCGGTATAAGGAAATTCACCGGGTATATTTTCTTGTAATTGCCAGCGTAGTATATCTCCCCAATCTTTAAAAGCCGGAAGCACCAGTTTTGGAATACGGGTTCCACTTAATGAAGTTGTATGTAGGGGCTGCTTAATGGTTTTATCCCTTACTGTGTACTCAAAAAAATCGGCTTTGTATTTTTGCACCAATGCTGGCCAGGCTTCAATAAGTTGTTTGGCATTGGGGTGTAATGAAGTTGCAAGCTTATCTGCCATACTGCTTAACTCATTGCTGATAGGGCTATTGGCTGGCAAAGATTGAACGGTTCCATTGAGCTGGTACCATTTAGTAGCAATAGCTGCTTGCTCATTCACCCATTCATCATAGCTCCTATTGCCCTCTGCAATTTCTGCTAAATAACGAACCCGCTTGGGTGGAATAATTTGTGATTTGGAGGCAGTGCCCATTTTAGCTGCTACCACAGAAAGAGAGCCATCGGCTTCAAAATGAACGGAGCATTTTAGTTGAATACCCGCTATAATTTTATGGAACAATAGGTTGATACCGGGATCATTGAATTGCGATGCAATAGTACCTACTACTGGTAAATTCTCATCGGCTTCATTCCACTTTTCGTGGTTGCGTTTGTATTGCTTACAAACATCATGGAGGGAGTCTAGTGCGCCTGCTTTATCAAATTTATTGATGCAAATAATATCGGCATAGTCCAACATATTTATCTTCTCCAACTGCGATGCAGCACCATATTCGGGCGTCATAATATAAAGACTCAGATCACAGAAATCGAGGATGGAGGCGTCGCTTTGTCCCACCCCAGCAGATTCTAAAATTACCAAATCAAAGCCAGCTTCTTTGCAAATATCAATGGCATCTTGAACGTGGGCACTCAAAGCAGTATTGTCATCACGGGTGGCTAGACTGCGCATATATGCCCTAGGATGTGAGATGGCATTCATTCTAATTCTATCGCCTAATAATGCACCTCCTGTTTTTTTCTTAGAGGGGTCAACTGAAATAACGGCAATGGTTTTAGTAGTATAGCTGTGTAGGAAGCGACGAACAATTTCATCAGTAACCGAGCTCTTTCCTGCTCCGCCCGTTCCGGTGATGCCCAATACAGGAATTGTTTTGCTCTCTTCCTTCTTGCCTTCAGCTTCCACATTACCCATCCCATTCTCTGCATGGGTAATTTTACGAGCAATCTCTCGAATATCTTTTACTTCACCCAGGGTATTGGCATGGGCATATTTTCCGTTGCCCTGTAGACTAAAATCGCACTGCTTTACCACATCTTCAATCATACCTTCTAAGCCCATTTGTCGCCCATCATCGGGACTATAAATGCGGGTGATGCCGTAAGCATGTAACTCCCTTATCTCTTCGGGTAGAATGGTGCCGCCGCCACCACCAAAAATTTTAATATGCCCACAACCGTTTTGATCTAGTAAGTCTTTCATATACTTGAAGAACTCAATATGCCCGCCTTGATAGCTGGTAATGGCAATGCCTTGCACGTCTTCTTCTATGGCACATTCTACAATTTCCAAAACGCTGCGGTTGTGACCAAGGTGAATAATTTCAACCCCTTTAGACTGTAATATCCTTCGCATGATATTGATAGCAGCATCATGCCCATCAAATAAACTTGCTGCGGTAACAATTCTTATTTTATGCTGTATTGAAAAAGTCATAGTAATGAATAAGGTACACAAAAATAAGGCTTAGAACCTGTTTGAATTAAATATTTGATTGGGGATGCATTTGCTTGTAAACTATGTTTTTATGGGTTGAATAGTGTATTTGCATTATCTTGAATTTTTAAAATAGCGTTATGCAATTTTCTGTATCAATCAACCAACAACAAGCCCATCCAATTATTACATTGAAAGATAAGCTGACTGGCTGTTCTGCTGAGATTTATGCTTTTGGCGGACTATTAAATGGTTGGAAAATTCCGTTAAAAGGAAAAGTACAGCAATGTGTAGATGGTTTTGCTTCTGTTGCCGATGCTCGTAAAAATATGGCCAATAGCTTTAAGAGTGCAAAATTGAGTCCCTTTGTATGCAGAATGCGCAAAGGCAGTTACGAATTCAACAACCAATCTTATACGGTTCACAAACACTATTTAGAGGCCAATGCCATACATGGGCTAATATTTGATGCACCCTTTGCCATTAAAACCCATGAAGCCACTAATACTGCAGCTTCTGTGGCGTTGGAATACCACTACCAACAAAGCGATCAAGGGTATCCTTTTAATTATAGCATTACCATTATTTGGAAATTAGAAGCGGGCAATAAATTATCGGCAACCACGCTTGTTTCGCATGAAAATAAAATAGCCATTCCTTATGCTGATGGCTGGCATCCGTATTTTACATTGGGTGGTAAAGTAAATAGCTATACACTAAAATTTAACAGTAATACACAAGTAGAATTTGATGCGGAACTTTTGCCTACTGGAAAAAAGAAAAAAGACACTCGCTTTTTAAAAGGCATGGTATTGAACGATATTTTTTTAGACAATTCTTTTGAACTTAATCCCAATGAACCCGGTAAATGCACTTTGAGTAATAAAAACCTTACCCTTACCATTGAACCCGATGCTTCCTATCCCATATTGCAAGTGTACACCCCCATGCATAGGAAGAGTATTGCCCTAGAGAATTTGTCGGGCGCACCTGATAATTTTAACAATGGCATGGGCTTGCTTTTGTTAAAGCCTAAACAAGTTTATACGTTTAGCACATATTATACCATTGGTGTAAAATAAATTTACAATGATTTATTCTGCTGTGGCTGTTAATGAAATTTCTACATTTACCCCCTTGGGCAACCCTTTTACAGCAACGGTTTCGCGCGCAGGATAGTGACCTGTAAAATAAGTTCCGTACACTTCATTTACGGCTGCAAACAGACTCATATCACTGAGAAAAATGGTGGTTTTAACTACTTGGTCAAAAGCAATATTCGCCTCAGCTAACAGTGCCTGAATATTCTTCATCACTTGATGGGTTTCTGCTTCTATACTTGAAAGTTCTACCTCACCAGTTGCGGGAATAATGGCTACTTGACCGCTTAAAAATACAAATCCATTGGCTTTAATAGCTTGACTATAAGGCCCAATTGGCGCGGGTGCATTACTGGTATTAATTATTTGTTTCGGCATAATATAATGGTATGAAGCGGCAAATTGCTTTATTTTAATCAACTTGCCAACCTAAATTTGTAATTGAAGTAAATATATGCATTTAGTAATCCGAGCATTCACTGCGCAAAAAGAAATACTCAACAGCCGATTTAACAAGTCAGGCATAACGCTTAGCTGGTTTGAGCCAGGGGATGCTATACCTATGGGCGATTTATATATAGATTACTGTTATGAAAAAAATGGAGCTTATTTTAACACCATAACCCATGCGCCAGTACTGGTTAATTCGGTGATTGATACTACGGAGAATATGCCTGCAAACTTTGTACGATTAAATGGATGGGATGGATTTATAGAAAATTCCACTTTGGAAATAGCTGTTGGGAATAAGGCTAGTTTTAGTGCTATTAGTACTGTTTTAACTGCTATTGGGCAACCGTTTTTGGTTGCGCCTGATTGCCCCGGTATGGTAAGCGCTAGAGTTGTAGCAATGATAATAAATGAAGCTTATCATGGCTTTGGGGATGGTATCAGCACTAAAAAAGATATAGATACGGCAATGAAATTAGGAACCAATTATCCTTACGGACCATTTGAATGGGGCAGCTTGATTGGACTAAAAAAGATATATGCGCTGCTGGTAAAACTAAAAGAAACCAATACGAGATACGAAATAGCACCCGCACTCATTAAAGAACTTTGCTAACATTAAACCTTCAACCTTAAATGCCACTAATACTAAATATTGACACTGCTACTGAATATGCAGGAGTTTGCTTTAGCAAAGATGGAGTAATACTTGCTACAAGAGAACATGCGTTGCAGAAAGAGCATGCTGCATTTTTACAGCCTTCCATTCAAGAACTAGTGCTAGAAACAGGTATATCCCTTTCTTCTATAGATGCGGTTGCTGTAACAGTAGGACCAGGCAGTTATACCGGCATTCGGGTAGGGTTGGCATCTGCCAAAGGAATTTGTTTTGCTCTCAATAAGCCGCTTTTACTACTTAACACTTTGGCGGTAATGTCTGTGGCTGCATTGGAAACCTGGCAAAATCTTCATCCCTCCAATGCTGAATCTATTGTTTTGTTTCCTATGATTGACGCCAGAAGGATGGAAGTTTTTGGGGGGAAATACAACCAGCAGCTATTGCCCTTAACCGAATCTGAGGCATTTATCCTCTCAACTGAGTTTTTAGAAGGGTTGAAACAAAAAGAAAAAATAATTTTTTTTGGTTCAGGGTCTGTCAAATTATCTACGCTTCCGCTACAAGAGAACCAACTGGTGATTAATTCTCAACACACTGTAAATCATATGGTTACACTTTCAGAACAGGCGTTTAATTTACATTTATTTGCAGATTTGGCATATTCAGAGCCCCTTTATGTGAAGGAATTCTATCAAAAAACACCCTAAAATTAAATAGCCATAAAAAACAAATGTTAAGATTTGATGAATATAAAAAACTATTTATATAACTTTAGGTCTGCACATCATTTTTGTCCCCAATTTTAACTTGAATGTCATGAATGCAACAATTCAATCCATTGTATTATCAAATGGAAATGAATCAATTAAAGTCGATTTTTTGCATGCCAAGAAAGCCGCATTGATTCTTAGATCTATCAACCACAAACTGCGCCAGCAGATCATTAAGCTTTTAGATGAGAGCGCTAAGATGACGGTTACTGAACTTTATGTAAAGTTAAGGCTTGAGCAATCGGTTGCCTCCCAACACCTAGCCATTTTGAGACGTGCCGGTATTGTAAGCACTACCAGAGAAGGCAAGTTTATTTTCTATGCTGTTAACTACTCTAGACTAAAGGAAGTAGTTGGTTTTGTAAAAACATTGGTGGATTAATTACCTTTGCACCTAAATTATTTTCATGTTTATTAAACAACTGTATACAGGGTGTATCAGCGAAGCTGCGTATTATATTGAAAGTGAGGGTATTGCGGCAGTAATTGACCCACTCAGGGATATTGAAGAGTACCTTATATTAGCTAGGGAACGCAACGCTACCATAAAATATATTTTTGAGACCCATTTTCACGCCGATTTTGTAAGTGGGCATTTGGACTTAGCCGCTGCCACTGATGCCACCATTGTTTATGGCCCAGAAACGGTTACCAAATTTCCAGTTCATGTAGCCAACAACTTAGAAATTTTTTCACTGGGCAAACTAACCATTCAGGTATTGCATACACCCGGCCATACTATGGAAAGCAGTTGCTTTTTATTGAAAGATGAAACAGGAAAAGATACGGCCATTTTTACTGGTGATACCTTATTTGTGGGTGATGTAGGGCGACCAGATCTGGCACAGAAAGGAGCAGATATTACCATGGAAGACCTTGCTGGTTTATTGTATGAAAGCTTGCATAAATATATTTTACCCCTTGCAGATGATGTAACCGTTTATCCCGCTCATGGTGCGGGAAGCAGTTGTGGTAAGCAATTGGGGCCTGAAACTTTCAGCAATATGGGCGAACAGAAAGCTAGTAATTATGCTTTGCAACCACAATCAAAAGAAGATTTTATTAAAGCTGTAACCGAAGGGTTGGTTGCTCCTCCACAATATTTTCCCATCAATGCAAAAATTAATAAGGAAGGATATGATAGCTTGGATCAAATTTTAGAAAAGGCATTACAAGCCATTTCTATTTCAGATTTCAAAGAAAGAATAAAAGAACCCATAACCCTACTAGATACAAGGCACTCAGCTATTTTTACTTTGGGATTTGTGCCAGGTGCAATTAGTATTGGATTAAATGGTAGATTTGCGGAATGGGCTGGCAGTCTTCTTTCATTTGATAAGCCCATCTTGTTGGTTACAGAATTGGGAAAAGAAAAAGAAACCATCATTCGCCTTGCCAGGGTTGGATTTTCTAAAATAGAGGGTTATTTAGCTGGGGGGTTTGAAGCTTGGGCAGCAGCAGGCGAAAAAATAGATATGGTAATTGATGTAGAAGTAGATGAAGTTGCGATGGATATGCCCTTTGATACCAATATGGTTATTATAGATGTTAGAAAAGAAACCGAATATGCCAATGAGCATATTAAAGAAGCCATTAATATTCCGCTAAGCGATTTAACTGATCCGGGTAGCATGACTAATTTAGATGACCACCACAATATTTATATTCATTGTGCGGGCGGTTACCGAAGTGTAATTGCAGCTTCTCTTATTAAACGGGAGGGTATTCACAACCTTAGAAATATAGTGGGTGGATGGGGTATAATTAAAACCATGCCCGATAAGTTTGAATTTGAAAAAGATACCGTAGCATTGAGTTAGCTTATTTATTGAACCCTTAAATGCCCGTGCTCCAATTCATTATATGTAAACTTCCAGCGGCGGTGGCTCCAGAGGTAATTGGCTGGTTTTAAGCGGACTGCCCGCTCTACATATTGAGCATAAATTTTGGTGAGTTGCCCCTCTTCAAAAGCATGGGGATCTTGTGTAATGATTTCGAATTGGGTATGGTAATACCCTCTTTTTACTTTATAAAAATGGGCAAATACTACAATGGTATTGTTGAGTTTTGCCCCCTTTTCTGGTCCAACAACAAAAGGGGTTAATCGCCCAAAAAAAGGCACCCAATGGGCTTTTAGTGCGCTGGGCGGATTCTGGTCTGCTGCCAATCCCAGTGCATAGCGATCTTTTACATAAGATCTAAAATGTGTTTTAAATTTATTAGCTGGAACTAAAATAGTGCCATTGCGCTGGCGCATATTAAGCATAATTTTATTCATCACGGGATTGGTAAGCGGTTGATACACCCCAACAAAAGGAAACTTACTGAGGCGAGAAATATTGAGGTTAATAATTTCCCAATTAAAAAAGTGACCGCATTGCAATTGCACATTCTGCCCAGTATTGTACAAATTATTCAATAGATCTATATTGCAAGTAAACCGCTTTTGAAGGGTTTGGTCGCTCACCGACAAAAGCTTTATGGTTTCAATAATGGTATCAATAAAATTATGATAGAAATCTTTTGCAATGCGCAAACGAGCAGCTTCGGTTTTTTCTGGAAATGCAATGGCCAGATTCTTCATCACTTCGGCTTTGCGATACCCAATTATATAATAGGCCAATATATACAATCCATCTGCAATAAAATACAGCAGCCGCCAAGGAAGTAAGGAGAGTAAATAAAGCAGCGGATAAATTATATAATACATGCTGGTAAGAGGTTAAAAATGATTGGTTAATTTGGGCATAGAAATATTATTTGCTTACAAAATCATATCCTGTAAAATAACACTCTTTAAGGGATGGTCTGTATTAAAATGTAAGCCGCGACTTTCTTTTCTAAACTGCGCTCCTTTTACAATTAAGTACCCCACTGTAATTAAGTTACGCAACTCACATAGCTGGGGAGATATTTTGGTGGACTTATAAAGTTCTTCTGTTTCAACAAAAAGTAAGTCCAGCCTTTTCATTGCTCTTTCCAAGCGAATATCGGTTCTTACAATCCCTACATAGTCAGACATGATTTGTTGCAATTCTTTCAGGCTCTGGGTAATTAAAATCATTTCACGGGGTTCGCTGGTACCCATTGTATTCCAATCGGGAAGTTGCTCTGCATAACTGAGTTGCTCAATTTGTTCGGAGCTATGTAAGAAGCAGCGATGCGCAAATACCATTGCTTCAAGCAGGCTATTGCTGGCCAGTCTATTAGCACCATGTAAGCCAGTGCTGGCAGATTCACCACAAGCGTATAGGTTTTTAATAGATGTGCGTCCCCATTCATCTGTTTTAATTCCACCACAACTATAATGTGCTGCTGGTGCTACGGGTATCATCTGCTCTTCAATATCAATACCTATACTTAAGCACTTATTATAGATATTGGGAAAATGATGAATGAATTTTTCTTTACCCATATGCCTACAATCTAGGTATACGTGTTCAGTACCCGTTCTTTTCATTTCATTGTCAATAGCGCGGGCAACAATATCACGGGGGGCAAGGTCTTTTCTAGCATCATATTGCTCCATAAAAGCCTCGCCAGATTTATTGCGTAAGATGCCACCATCGCCCCTCACTGCTTCAGTAATTAGGAAACTAGGAGAAATACCCGGCTCAAATAAAGCGGTTGGATGGAATTGAATAAATTCCATATTCTCTATTTTTCCTTTGGCACGATATACCATTGCAATACCATCTCCTGTTGCAATTTTAGGGTTGGTAGTAGTTCTGTAAGCTTGACCACAACCACCAGAAGCCAGTAATATAATTTTAGCAACTATTTTCTGAATTTTATTCAACTGTAAATTCAATACATAAACCCCATAACAGGTAATATCGAGACTAGATTTGGTAACCAAATAACCGAGGTGATGTTGGGTAATTAAATCTACTACAAAACAATGATTGAGCAGATCAATATTCGGCAGTGCATTTAGCTGTGCAAGCAATGCGCGCTCCATTTCCTTACCGGTAATATCTTTATGGTGTAATATTCTATTTTCACTGTGACCGCCTTCTTTGCCGAGACTGTAAGCACCAGCAGCGTCTTTATCAAACTCAGCACCATAGTTAATAATTTCTTTAATTCTTTCAGGCCCTTCTTTTACTACTAACGCAACAATGGCTTTATTGCACAATCCATCCCCAGCAATTAAAGTGTCATCAATATGCTTTTCATAACTATCATTGTTGGCATCCCATACGCCAGCAATACCGCCTTGAGCGTATTTGGTATTGGTTTCATCGGCTTGGGTTTTGGTAATAATGGTAATTTTTTTATGGGGGAAAGCACGAGCCGTTTTAAGTGCATATGTGAGCCCTGCAATACCAGAACCTATCACTAAAAAATCTGTCTTTAGCATACTTAACTTAATTGAAAAATCCAATGAACGAAGTTTTGGGAACGCTATTGAATTTAAAGAAATGTTAATAAATCCATAACACACCAATTCTGACTACTGCAAATTGTGCAAATATATTTGCGCACCAAAATTAGGTAACTCAATTCATTGTTTATGAAACAAATCTTGTTTATTATTTCCTTTCTTATTGTTAATACTACCCTAAATGCCCAAACGAGCATTGTAAAAGTAAAAGTTGAAGACGAAAGCAATCTTAATTTACCATTGGCATCTGTTCAGTTGGTAGGTAAAAAGTCGACCGTTTTTTCAGATGCAAGTGGTAATGCCATTATATATGGAGTAGCTTACGG
>JAAFJB010000059.1 GCA_013297995.1 Chitinophagales bacterium
GTGGCCTTGCTCCTTTGTTTGATGGGGATTTGTACACCAACGTTCATACGGGGTATGGTAAAATTCTTTCCAGCTATCAAGCTTTTTATCCTGTTTTAGCAGGTGAATCCATTGAAATAGATAGTATTCGGCTCTTTGATTGGGAAGGTGTGCCCGATATTCCTATGCAGCTTTTTGCGATAGACAATCAGTGGAATAAAATTCCAATAGCTAGTTTTGTTGGAAATCAATACAGCACTTGGGTAGGTCCCTATCCAGAGAGGCAGGCTGTTTTTGCTTTGGATTCTGCGGTTACTAATATCAAGTATTTATTAATAGAAACCGATGGTTCTTTTCCTTCAGAAATAGAATTGTATGGCCAATACCAACAACCTAATCCACTTGCCCCTGCCGTAAAAAAGTCAATTCCACTCAGCAACTATTTTGGCATTAATGCTTATGAATGGGATTTTTTAAACCCCTATACCAACTCATTTGTGATTGATGAAAACAGATTTGCCGCAGTAAAAAATTTCACTGGCGTGAGGCATTATATGGATTGGCAGAAATTAGAGCAATCGGAAGGGAATTATACTTTTAGTCCCACCCACAGCGGTGGCTGGAATTACGATACCATCTATGCTCGTTGCAAGGAATCTGGCATTCAAGTACTTGCTTGTTTAAAAACAGTTCCGGACTGGATTTTAAATACCTATCCCGAATCTGAACGAGACAATGAAAATATTCCTTTGCGTTATGGTAAGAATTACAACGACCCGCTATCTTATATAGAGCAAGCCAAAGTTGGATTTCAGTATATAGCCCGCTATGGTTATAATAAAAATATTGATTCTAGTTTGGTAAAAGTAAACAGTACACCAAGGTGGACGAATGACGATATCAATACCAAAAAAATTGGATTGGGATTGATCCGATATATTGAATGCGATAACGAAAGAGACAAGTGGTGGAAGGGAAGAAAAGCGTATCAGACTGGCCGAGAATACGCCGCCAACCTATCTGCTTTTTATGATGGTCATAAAAATACTATGGGAGCAGGAGTAGGTGTAAAAAATGCAGATAGCACCATAAAAGTTGTGATGGCAGGAGTAGCATTAACCAATACCGATTATTTAAGGGCAATGATTGATTGGTGTAAAGAATTCAGGGGCTTTAAACCCGATGGATCTATTAATTTATGCTGGGACATTGCCAACTATCACCTATACAGCACCGATCCTGCATTAAATAGAGGTGTTGCACCAGAGAAAGTAATTGCAGGTATAGGAGCCGACTCTACTGCAAAAGCGTTTATAAGCGCTGCTCACCAATACCTAAATGAAATGCCTGTATGGGTTACTGAATCAGGGTATGATATTAATGAAGGAAGTCATAACAAAGTAATTGGTGTTGGAACAAAAACAGTTTTACAAACACAGGCTGACTGGATTCTTAGAACCTCATTATTGTACGCAAGAAATGGAATTGATTATTTATTTTTTTATCAGTTGCAAGATGACAATCCCCTCTCAAACGCATTGTATGGCACCAGTGGCTTGATTAATCAGAATCTAAGCCCAAGACCTGCAACAGATTTTATTCGGCAGACCAACAAATTATTTGGCCAGTACAGTTATGTAAAAACTTTGAATACAGATCCATTAGTAGATATGTACCGTTTTGGAGATGCTGATATGTATGCCATTTATGTTCCCGATGAAATTGGAAGAACTGAAATGTATACATTAAATTTAAACAATGCAGATTCAGCAACCATCTATACGCCAACCGAAGGAGTGCAAGATATGAATGCAAGCACAGTAAAAACCACCAATGGAATGCTTACCCTTACCGCTACAGAAACACCCGTATTTGTGGTAGGAAAGGGCCAGCAACAAAGCTACAAAATGAGCAATGGTATTAAATTATTTCCCAATCCTGCCACTACCCATATTACGGTATCGGGGTTGACTAATGTTGAGAGAACTCAAATGACCATCATCAATACAGCGGGCAATCCCATTAAAACAGTAACTGGGACTTCAACTCGGGTAAATATTGACATCTCAGCCATTATACCAGCTACTTATTTTATGATAATCAATGTTGGAAGAAAGCAAACCGTTTTGCCTTTTGTTAAAGTGAGGTAAAAATATTTTATGGGAGTGTACATGAAACTGGGTCATGATATATAGCATGATATACCTAGTTTTAACCCATTTCAGTTCTTCTATTCACACTTGTTTAAAGTAGGGCAACCCCTTTTTTCGCTTGGTTTAGTTTGCGTATCTTTGCCCACTAATGCAGAAAAAACAGAGCGTAGCTTTTCATACACTAGGTTGTAAACTCAACTTCTCGGAAACATCTACCATTGCCCGTATGATGGAAAAAGAAGGTTATGAAAAGCGCGACTTTACCGATCTGGCTGATGTGTACGTGATTAATACCTGCTCTGTTACCGATAATGCAGATAAAGAGTGTAGGCAACTGGTGCGCCGTATTCAACGAAAATCCCCCGAAAGTTTTGTGGTTATTACTGGCTGCTATGCCCAGCTGAAACCCCAAGAAATTGCCTCTATTCAAGGCGTGGATCTGGTGCTGGGCGCTGCTGAAAAATTTAATATCGCCAAGCATATCAGTGAACTTACCAAGACCAACAACCCTGCTAAAATATGCAGTTGTGATATTGAAACCCTCACTGGATTCAACGCCTCTTTTTCACAGAACGATCGTACCCGTAGTTTTTTAAAAGTGCAGGATGGATGTGATTATAATTGTTCTTTTTGTACCATACCCATGGCACGCGGAAAAAGTAGAAGCGATAGCATTGCCAACGTAGTGAAACAATGCACCAGCTTGGCAGCAGACGGCGTGAAAGAAATTGTGCTTACTGGCGTAAATCTTGGTGATTTTGGAAAAACAGCAGATGGTGATAAAAGAGAAACCGACTTTATCAGTCTGGTGAAAGCTCTGGACGATGTAGCGGGCATTGAACGCTTTCGAATTTCATCTATTGAACCCAACTTACTCTCCAATGAACTGATTGAATGGGTGGCCAAAAGCGACCAGTTCATGCCCCATTTCCACATTCCACTTCAGAGCGGCTCTAATGAAGTTCTGGCAGCCATGCGCAGAAGGTATCGCAGAGAATTATATGCAGACAAAGTGGCTTTGATTAAAAAATTAATGCCCCACGCTGCCATTGGGGTAGATATAATTGTTGGATTTCCCGGTGAAACCGATGCGCATTTTCAAGAGACTTTTGATTTTTTACACGCCTTAGATATTGCTTACCTACATGTATTTACCTATTCTGAAAGAGACAGTACCAAAGCATTGGAAATAAAACCAATTGTACCTATTCTTATTCGCAACGAACGCAATAAAACCCTGCGAAATCTCTCTTATATGAAGTTGCAGTATTTTACACAACAGCATATAGGCCATAATAGGAAAGTACTATTCGAAGCCTTTAATAAAGAAGGTATGATGGAAGGCTATACCGATAACTATATTAGGGTTACTACTCCCTATCGAGCCGAATGGGCCAATCAATTGGTGGACTGGAATTTATAATTGCTTGTTTAATAGCGGAATCTGCCGAATCATTTCATAGCATTCTTTGGTAACCCCAAAAGCTTTTATTGCATCTTTATGATTGTGATGGTGCAGATCGGTACCAATTAAAGCAAACATTTTTTGCTTCAACATTTTAAGCGCAAACTTTTTTACGGGCATGCCGTAGTATCCACTGAGCGACAATAAATTCACTTGAAAAATACAACCCATCTCCAATAACCGATCGTAATAATCTAGCTGGTGGTGAAAGTAACTGTACCGCTCCGGATGCGCAAGTATGGGTTTATAACCCTGAATATTCAACTTAAAAATAGCATTCTCCAAATAAGGAGATGGGGCTGCATAAGACATTTCTATCAATACATATTTATCCGCAATAGTAAGGAGTGGACTATTATTGTTTAATAAGTCCATAAAAGATTCATCTACCATATATTCGGCCGCTGCATCAATACTCAAATCTATAGATGCGTCCACTAATGCTGTGCGCATTTTTTCTAGTGCAGGTAAAATAGTGGCTGTTGAATTATTGTGAACACCCCTGAATATATGTGGCGTACAAATACATTTATGGTATCCCCATTGCTGCATGGCTTTAAAATAACCAAGCGATTCTTCTACCGTTACAGCCCCATCATCTATACCAGGAAGCATATGTGAATGCATATCAACCCCAATAAACGCAAAGTCAATAGCTAGGCTTGAACGGAAAAGAGATGAGAACATGGGTGTTTATTTAGGCGTGAGGTATTCGGCAGGAAATTCAACTATCATTACCTGTCCTAAACTCTGCAGTTGAACGTATATTTTCTTTTTGCCGCCTCTTATTACAGTACCTTCTTTGTCCATAAATACCCCATAATTTACGCGAATCATATCGCCAGACTGAAAGCCTTCCTCAGAAATAATACTAATTCTTGCATCTTTTTCTGCTAAGTATAACTTAATATTATTTACTTCTTCTTCTTTTATTATTGCCGGCTTTCCCAAGTAGTATACAAAATTCAGCACCCCATCCGTCATGAGTACTTTTGACCTTTCTGTAATATCAATATATACAAAAATGTAGGACTTGAAAAGGGGCTCTTCCACCACTTTTTTCCGATCACTCCATTGCCGCTCAACTTTTTGCAACGGACACCAACATTCAACCCCCTTTCTGATCAAGACTGTATCTATTTTCTTTTCCCACCTGGGCTTGGTATACAAGGCATACCACTTCTTTTCTAAAACTTTCTCCATGAGCAATCCTAACTGATCTATAACAATACTACAAAAACTTCCTCAACTTTTATTGCTGAACTGAATTCTTATTTAACAACACTATGTCTTCAATAATCTTTACACCTGCCTCAATTTGCAAATCGAATTTTAAAGACTTCAACCATTCTTGGTATCGAATGCCTTTATTTTTATCGGGATTATTGTAAAATTTATCCTTGTCGGCTTCCATTGCAGACACCAACATTTCATTTTTCAGTTTGAGCAAATTATTGTTCTGTTCAACGGTATTCAATACCTGTTTTTGCATTTGCTTGAACTTATTTATTTGTAAATTAATAGGGCTATCTGAACGGGTAGATAACCATTTTAAATTACTTTTAAGGAGTGTAAGGTTGGGATCTGCCGAAATCCTTTCTTGCTCAATCTTGCTAATAGAAGCTATAGAATTAGAAGACGAGTTAGTCCAATATTCAAAAGGAGCTTGCGGTATAGCATCCCAAGGCAATGAATTGGGATTGTCTTTTTCCCTTATTTTTAAATATTCATAGGCATCAGGCATTACCACATCGGGCACTACACCTTTGAGTTGTGTGCTCCCCCCATTCACCCGATAAAATTTTTGGAAAGTCAACCCCACCGCACCATACTCAGTTCTATTGCTAAAAAAATCAATGGGTTTACCAAAAGGAACGGGACGTTGAACGGTTCCTTTTCCATACGTTGAGGAACTGCCAATAATGATTCCCCTTTTATAATCTTGAATAGCGGCTGCAAAAATTTCACTCGCTGAAGCACTGGATTCATTTACCATTACAGTTAGCGGACCATCATACAGAACAGATTCGTCATTATCTCTCCATGTATGTTGATCTACTTGCCCATCTCTCTCTTTCACTTGTACCACCAAGCCACTCTTTATAAAAAGACCTACCATTTTAACCACTTCAACCAATGATCCTCCTCCATTATTTCTCAAATCAATTACAATTCCTTTTACGTTTTCGTTTTTAAGTTTAACTACTTCCTTAGCTACATCGTCAGAACAACGAAATCCATTTTTATCTTCAAAATTGGCATAAAAATCGGGCAATGCTATATAGCCAATTTTATGGGAGCCCCTCATTACAATTGCACTTCTGGCCAATCCCTCATCTTGTTCTATTTTCTCGCGAACCATGCTCACAATGGCCGTGGTGCCATCTTGCTTTTTTAGCGTTAATCTTACAGTAGTGCCTTTGTTTCCTCGAATCAACATTACCGCATCTTCGGTGGCATAACCAGTAACTTCAACAGGGGCGTCATTACCCTGTGCCACTTTTGTGATAATATCCCCAGCTACAATAGCACCCGACTTCCAAGCTGGCCCTCCAGTAACCACACTAGCAATTTTAATTCCATTATCGTCTTGTTGTAATTGGGCACCAATTCCATAAAACTGGTTACTCATTTTTTCATCAAAAGTTCTTTTCTCTGCAGGTGGAAAATAGTCGGTATGAGGATCCATTAAATTAGTGATCACATTCACAAAAGCATTAAATCTTTGATCGGCAGTATATGTTTTTTTAATGCGCGTAAAAGTTCTATCCATCATTTTTAAAATACTGGTACGTGCCTGTACTTCTAAGCTATCATCAGGCAGTACTTTAAACCCTTCCTTGTTTTTATTTTTCTCCCGATCTTCTTGCAAGGCTGTAAATCGCTCTAAAGAATAATATTTTAATTTCTTCCTCCATCTATCTTTTCGTTCTGCTTCGTCACTGCTATAAACGGTTCGCTCACCATCTAATTGAACAAATTCTTCTACAGTATAATCGAAAGTAGTTGATAAGATAGACTTGTAAATACTTACTGTTTCTTCTACCCTCTTTTCGTACAGCGCACTAACGGCAGGTTGAAACTGCAAGGGAGCTCCCTTAATTTCATCATCAATGGTTGTTTCCATTTTTTTTAACGCAGTAATATCTGCTTGGGTAAAAAGGGTTTTGTCGCCATCTAGCTGATCGAGATAAGACTTAAATATTTTTTTTGAAAAATCATCGTTAATTTTTTTGGGGCTATAATGCTGCTGCTCTAATAAAGCAGTAACCGCAGACAATAATTTCTGTTGTTGTGTAATTACCTCATTTGAAACAATTCCTTTACTATTCCGGAATGCGAAAAACAATACCCCAAATAATACAATAACAGAAAGTACCCATCCTTTTCTACGCTTCATAAATTGTTTGATTTTTTGCATGATCTTTTCAAAAATAACGCAAAATAAATTGTCCACCATTATTACAAAACCAATTAACAAAGGTTTAGATGCATTTTCTATTAAAAAAAAGGTTATTTTTGCAATCCGCAAAACGGAGGGCGTAGCTCAGTTGGTTAGAGCGTCAGTTTGTGGCACTGAAGGCCGGGGGTTCGAGACCCCTCGTTCTCCCTTTATAAAACCTATAGAACTTTGTTTTATAGGTTTTTAAATTTATTTCATGCAACTCATTTATTTAATTCCATTTATTTCTGCCTTTATTGGTTGGTTTACCAACTGGATTGCTATTAAAATGCTTTTCCACCCTAGGCTTCCCAAAAAAATATTAGGGTTTACCTTTCAAGGTATTTTTCCCAAACAGCAAGCCCAATTTGCTCAAAAACTGGGCAAACTGGTATCTGAGGAATTGCTTTCATTCAGTGATATTGAAGCCAAACTTACCCATCCTGATAATATTAATAAGCTGATGCCTTATGTTGAAACCCATATAGATCAGTTTTTACGCGTTAAATTAGCCGAACAAATGCCCGTAATAAGTATGTTTATTGGCGATAAAACCATCCAGCAGTTGAAATCTGTGTTCATGACGGAATTGTCTACCCTTTTTCCAGTAATCATGAAAAATTATATGAATAACTTACAGAATGATCTTGACTTAGAACAAATTGTTGTTGCCAAAGTAAATAATTTTTCTTCAGATAAGTTAGAGCAAATTCTCAATGATATCATGGCAAAAGAATTTCGTTTTGTAGAAATTATTGGGGGCGTTTTGGGCTTTATCATTGGCATCATTCAGGTATTGCTTACCCTTTTATCTTAATTGAAAAATAAATCTACTTGCTGCAATAAACTTTATCCTTCCAAGCTTGTCTTATTACCGTTTGTGTAATGAAATAAATTACCAACTTTCCTTGGTGCAACTTTACACTGCTTAACAAAACTAATTATGAATAGAATTCTGCTTATTATAGGGCTTTCCTTGGCTGTATTTACTGGGTTTGCTCAATTCCCTGGCGCAGGTGCTAGAGGCGGCGCTGGCAATCAAAATATGAATATTGGTCACTTTTATGGTAAAGTGGTAGACAGTAAGACCAATAAAAGCATGGAAGGCGTAACCGTTCAACTTCGTGGAAACAAATTCGATACCGCTACAAAAAAAATGAAAGAAGTAGTTCTCGGCACTGTTATTACCAAAGCAAACGGAGATTTCAGCTTTGAATCTTTGGCTATTTTCGGGAATTTTAAACTCAAACTCAGCACCCTTGCCTATAAAACGCTTGATCAAACCATCAGCTTTGGTATTAAAATGCCCACTGCAGGTGGCGGTGCCAATATGCAACAAATGCTTGGCATGGCCGATAAAGATTTGGGAAATATTAAACTAGAAGAAGATGCTACCAACCTCGCTAATGTAACCGTAACCGCTTCTTCTAAACCACAGTTTGAATTGGGAATCGACAGAAAAATATTCAATGTAGACAAAAACCTGATGGGTTCGGGACAAACCGCCACTGAATTGATGCGCAATATCCCCGCATTAAATGTAGATATTGACGGAAATGTTACCCTCCGAAACGCTGCTCCTACTATATTTATTGATGGCAGACCCACCACTATCACACTCGATCAAATTCCTGCTGATATCATTGATAAAGTAGAATTAATCACCAACCCTTCTGCAAAGTTTGACGCATCAGGTGGCAATGCAGGTATCTTAAATATTGTTTTAAAGAAAAACCGCAAATCGGGGTATAACGGTGGATTAAGAGGTGGAATAGATTCTCGTGGCATGCTCAACGGGGGTGGTGATATTAACTTGCGACAAAACAAACTCAACTTTACAGCCGTTGGAATTTACAACCAACGGAAATCAATTTCAGAAGGCATTACAGATCGCAATAATATACTTACCACTCCCAGTAATATTTACAATTTACAGAACTCAATTAACACGGGTTACTTTGCATTCCTACGAGGCGGAATGGACTATTTTGCTGACAATAGAAATACCTTTTCTATCAACGCCAATTATAACCGAGGTAGGTTTGATAATGACCAAACACAGCGACTCGATTCTACCATCAAAAATATACCTACTTCTTATTCTGATATCAATACTATGTCTACCGGTAATTTTAGAAACCTAGGTACCCAATTAAGTTATAAGCACAATTTTGCCAAAAATGGTCACAATATCAGCACCGACTATAATTTCAACAGCAGCAGCAACGACAACTCCTCTAATATTGGCAATTACACATTTAACTTAAACGGCAGCCCAAAAGGGCTTCCTCTTTTACAACGAGGTTTAGGCGATGGAAAAACTACCAATAGCACATTTCAACTAGATTATGAAAACCCACTCACCGATGATACAAAATTTGAAGCAGGTGCCAGGGCAGCTATTAGAAATTTCACCAACCAACTCAACCAATTTCGCTTCAATCCGGCCAGCAATCAATATGTTTTAGTGCCATTTATCAGCAGTCGCTATAAATACATTGATGAAGTATTTGCGGCTTATTCAACCTATAGTTTTAGGGTAAAAAAGTGGAGTTATCAACTGGGTTTGCGTGCCGAAAGTTCCAACTATAAAGGAACACTTCTAAATGCCAGTGGCGCAGATTCTGCTAGTTTTAAAGTGGACTTCCCGCTGAGTTTATTCCCAAGTGCTTTTATTACTTATAAAATAAATGATAAGCAGGACTATCAAATTAATTATTCAAGAAGGGTTAACCGCCCCAACTTTTTTCAGTTAATGCCTTTTCCCGATTATTCCGATCCACAGAATATAAATATTGGCAATGCAGGATTAAAACCTGAGTTCACCCATTCCTTTGAAATGAGTTGGAACAACGCATATAAAAAAGGCTCGAATTTTCTAGCCACCTTATTTTTCAAACAGTCCACCAACCTAATTACCCGTTATATATACAGAGATGCCAATGCGCTGATACCGGGCGATAGTGCATTTTTTAGCACATTTATCAATGCCAATAGTGCAAGATCATTCGGATTAGAATTGACCAATAAAATTGCACTCACTACTTGGTGGGAAGCTACCGTAAACCTAAATATTTTCAATTCAAGAATTAATGCAACAATAGCGGGACAACCAGATTTAATTCAGGAGCAATGGAGTTGGTTTGCCAAAATGAACAATACTTTTAAAATTGTGAAGGGCTTATCAATTCAATTGAGTGGCGACTATCAGGCAAGAACCGTGCTCCCACAAGGAGGAGGCGGTGGTGGCGGTGGAAGAGGCGGCGGTGGAATGATGTTTGGCGGGGGACCACAATCGGGTGCTCAAGGCTATAACCTACCACGTTATGGTGTGGACTTTGCTATACGGAAAGATTTTACTTGGAAAAAAGGCAGAACAGCCAATTTAACGCTGAGCATGAATGATATTTTTAGAACCCAATTGTTCCAATCTTACAGTGAAAGTTCTTTCTTTAATCAAACCGCACAACGCAGAAGAGATCCGCAGGTATTGCGTTTAAACTTCAGCTATCGTTTTGGAAAATTTGATATAAGTCTCTTCAAGCGCAAGAATACCAAGGCAGATCAAAGTGGTGGCATGGATATGATGCAGTAGAAAGCGGGAAAGCGTTTCAACCCAATGAGCTATTACCCATTCTTACCTGTAAGCATGGGTACAAAAGAAAATTCTTCAAAGAGTTCTTCTTTTAAATCGCCGTTTTCTAATTTAGTAATGCGCATCATTCGCTGGTTGTCTGCTTCATCAACGGGTATCACCATGCACCCTCCTACTTTTAATTGTTCAATCAATTTAGGGGGAATAAAGGGTGCTGCTGCGGTAATAATAATTTTATCAAAGGGCGCAAAAGTAGGTAGCCCTTGAAAGCCATCCCCATAAAAAAATTTAATATTGGGATATTGCTTTCTAAAGTAATAGTATTCCTGTTGCTCCTCATATAACTTTTTCTGACGCTCAATGGTGTACACCCATTGCGCACCCAGTTCAGATAAGATGGTAGTCTGGTAAATACTACCCGTACCAATCTCCAACACTTTCTCCCCCTTCTTTATTTGAAGTAGTTGGGTTTGATAGGCAACGGTATAGGGATGCGAAATGGTTTGTTCCGCACTAATGGGGAATGCCCTGTTTTCATAGGCAATTTTATCGAATGCAGAATCTAAAAAAAAATGCCTCGGTATTTTATTAATGGCAGCCAATACTGCTTCATCTGTAATTCCTTTCTCACGCAAAATATCCACTAACTTTTTACGCATGCCCTTATGCTGAAAGCCATCTAAATATTCTCTGTTTTTACGCATGGCGCAAATATAGGCATTGGGGAATTACGGAATCAATTCATAAAAAATCTAAGCCCTTACCCTGTTTTACTGAAGCTGCATGCTTTTAATAATTCCTTGTATCTTATTTTCTAATTCAGCTTGTTTTACATCGAATTCAGCTTTTGATGCTAGTGTGGTTTTTACACTGAAATAGAATTTAATTTTAGGTTCAGTGCCAGAAGGTCTCGCTGAAATTTTACTACCATCAGCCGTAATAAATTGCAATACATTGCTTTTAGGAAGCTGAATAGACCAAGTTTCGCCCGTAAGCAAATTAATGCCTTTCTGTAATTGATAATCTAGTAAGCTAACAACCGCACTATCATTGATGGTAGCAGGTGGATTGTTGCGAAAACCTTCCATCATATCGGCAATTTCTTTTTGTCCGTTCATGCCCTTCTTGGTAATGCTGATAAGGGTTTCATAATAAAACCCGTATTGAATATACAGCTCAATCATTTTATCGAAAAGACTTTTGCCTTTGTTCTTTTCGTAGGCAGCCATTTCACACATCAGGGCAACGGCACTCACTGCATCTTTATCGCGAATTTGGTCGCCAATCATCAAACCAAAACTTTCTTCCCCACCAATTACATAATTTTCTTTGCCTTCTAATTCTTTTATTTTTTCTGCAATCCACTTAAATCCGGTGAGTACATTGTAGCAGTTTACTTTATTTTGGCGTGCTACTTCATTAATCATTTCTGTAGTTACAATGGTAGATATCACCATATCATTGGACTGTGCTATTCCCTTTGCTTTGCGGGCTTCCATCATATATGCAAAAGCCAGCACGGCGGTCTGGTTGCCATTCATTAACACCCATTCACCTCGGTGATTTTTTACGCCCACACCTACCCTATCTGCATCGGGATCGGTTCCCAACAAAATATCGGCATCCAATTCTTTGGCCTTTTTCAGTCCAATAGCCATGGTCTCGCTTTCTTCGGGGTTGGGATAAGCAACTGTGGGGAAATTACCATCGGGGGTGGACTGTTCTTCCACAATATGTATATTGGTGAATCCAAAGCGTTGCAATGCTTGTGGCACAAGGGTTATACCCGTTCCATGAATAGGGGTATACACAATTTTCAAGTCGTGTTGCTGCGCAATAATATCGGGATATACGCTTAGGGTTTGCAACATGGAGAGATAGGCTTCGTCCATTTCTTTACCCAGCAGGGTAATATTGGCTTCGCCACCTGACCATTTCACTTCATCCACACTGGTAATAGCTTCTACTTCAAGAATTACATTTTTATCGTCGGGCGGCACCAGTTGACCCCCATCTTTCCAATAGGCTTTGTACCCATTGTATTCTTTTGGATTATGAGAAGCGGTACAAACCACACCAGCTTGGCAACCTAGGTACCGAATGGCAAAACTTAATTCGGGTGTTGGGCGAAGGTCTTCAAATAAAAAAACTTTAAACCCATTGGCTGCAAATACATGGGCAGTAGTCTCTGCTAGGAAGCGACTGTTGTTTCTGCTATCGTGTGCAATGGCCAATTTTATGGGTTCATTGCCATAGGTTTTTTTAAGGTAGTTGGCAAAACCTTGAGTGGCCATGCCAATGGTGTATTTATTAACGCGATTGGTACCAACGCCCATGAGACCCCTTAATCCACCCGTACCAAATTCTAGGTTTCTATAAAAAGCATCTGCCAATTCATCGGGATGATTTTGCTGCAAATCGGCTATAGAAGCTTTTGTTGATGCATCATAATTCCCGTTCAACCAGGTATTTATTTTATCTTGTATAGCAACGTCCATATATTCATTTTAAAGGGCAATTTTAGCGATAAAAACTCACAAAACAATGGAATAAAAAGGCTCTATTCAACAAATGCACCCTGAATCTCTCCGTTTGCTTCTTCTACAATTATATGTTCTATTGGAGTAGTTGAAACGGATATGCCTACATAGTCTGGCTTAATGGGAAATAACTTGTGCATTCTTTCTACCAATACAAGGGTTTGTATGGTCTTGGGATGTGCATCTAACAAGGGTTTTAAAGCGTAAAGTAGGGTGCGACCACTATTGGTAACATCATCAATGAGAATAATATTCACCCCGTCTAAAACTACTGGCTCACTCAGCTCCACGGTGTCAGGCCATTGCTTATCTAGCATAACAGAAACAATTCGAATATCATTGGCAATATAATTCCCCAGTAAGTTCCCCACTTTTTCAGCCATCACCATACCGCTGTTTCTTACGCCAATTAGCAGGACTGAATCTTCGTTGCCGCTCAAATTTTCTGCCAGCTCAAGACTCATCCTGTGCAGCTTTTGCAGGGCTTCGTTCGCAGATAGAATATACCTTTTATGTAGCATAGTTTTGTTTTAATACCCAAATATCAACAATAAATTGCATTACACAATTGCATACTGCTGTACCTAAATCCTTTACCTTAGCGTATAATATTTTTTATGCATTACGTTCCACAAATCATTTTCCTCATTCTTGCCGCTTTGAGCATCTATTTTTTTAGCAAAAAAGCGGGTGAAATCAAGCGAAATATTTTTTTAGGGAAGGAGGAAGATCTGAGCGACAATCCTACACAGCGTTGGCGAAATTTATTTTTACTGGCATTTGGGCAGAAAAAAATGTTTAAAAATCCGCTGGTGGCCATGATGCACTTTGTGCTGTATGCTGGTTTTTTAATCATCAATATAGAAGTGCTTGAAATAGTGCTGGACGGCATTTTAGGCACCCACCGTTTGTTTTTAAAACCTTTGGGGCAACTATATAGTTGGCTTATTAACGGATTTGAATTTTTAGCCGTTTTAGTCTTGCTATTTTGCATTGTTTTTTTGGTTCGAAGAAATATACTCAAGCTGAAACGCTTTATGAGTAAAGATTTAAACGGTTGGCCACGGAGTGATGCCAATTATATTTTAATTACAGAAATTGTGTTGATGAGCTTATTCCTGCTCATGAATGCCACCGACCAAGTAAAACAAGACAAGGGTTTTGTTGAAGCGGATCATACCGAAATTCATTTCTTTTTCTCTTCCCTATTAAAGCCCTTGTTAATGGGATTGAACCATGGAACGCTTGATGCCATTGAACGAACTGCCTGGTGGCTGCATATTACAGGTATTTTTGCTTTCTTAAATTACCTACCCTATTCCAAACACTTGCATATTGTGCTTGCCTTTCCAAATGCCTATTACGCTCGGTTAGATGCGCCTGGAAAAATGAAGAATATGCCTGCCGTACAAAACGAAGTATTGTATGCCATGCAGCCTGAATTAGCTCCCACGGATGCAGCTCCCCCAGCTAGTTTTGGTGCCAAAGATATTTTCGATTTAAGTTGGAAGAATTTGTTAGATGCTTATAGTTGTACGGAGTGCGGAAGATGCACCGCTGCTTGTCCCGCTAATAGTACGGGTAAATTATTAAGTCCCCGCAAAATCATGATGGACACCCGTGATCGGATGGAAGAAGTAGGTAAAAATATCAATGCCAACCTATCCTTTGTTGCCGATGGAAAATCTTTATTACACAACTATATTAGTGTGGAAGAACTTAGGGCCTGCACTACTTGCAATGCTTGTGTAGAAGCATGTCCCGTAAGTATTTCTCCCTTAGATATCATTACTGAACTACGCAGATCGCTTATTATGGAGGAGAGTAATGCACCCCAAGAATGGAATAGCACATTCAGCAATATTGAAAACAATTTTGCGCCTTGGAAATTTTCCCCTGATGAAAGAGATGCCTGGGCTACGCAAAGCTAAAGTGGATTATTCGCTTTGATCTTTATCATTCAAATTTCTTTGCCTATTTTCGTACAAACTAGTTTTATGAAGGTGAATACCATGGCGGAGATGATGGCTGCTGGCGAAATGCCCGAAGTGCTGTTCTGGGTTGGATGCGCGGGCAGTTTTGACCAGCGCGCTCAAAAAATTACCAAAGCCTTTGCTGCCATCTTAGATAAAGTAGGGATGAAATTCGCCATTCTTGGCAAAGAAGAAGCCTGTACCGGCGACCCTGCCCGCCGAGCTGGTAATGAATTTTTATTTCAAATGATGGCCTACCAAAATATTCAAGTGCTGAATGGTTATGGCATTAAAAAAATTGTGACTACCTGTCCCCATTGTTTCAATACCCTTAAAAATGAATACCCTGAATTAGGAGGTAATTATGAAGTAATTCACCATACTACCCTACTTCAACAACTCATTAATGAGGGGCGTATTAAGATGAAAGAAAGCGGTGACTTTAAAGGAAAGAAAATATCCTACCACGATAGCTGCTATCTGGGTCGCGCCAATGATATTTACGAAGCTCCCAGAAAGGTTTTAGAGGCACTGGATGCTGAATTAATAGAAATGAAGCGTTGCAAATCGAATGGACTTTGCTGTGGCGCCGGTGGCGCGCAAATGTTTAAAGAAGATGAGCCCGGTAATATTCGCATTAATATGGATCGTGCCGATGAAGCGCTGCAAACTGGTGCTGCTTTTATAGCTGCTGCTTGCCCTTTCTGTAATACCATGATGAGCGACGGCGTTAAAAATAGGGAAAAAGAAAATGAAGTTGCTGTACTTGACATTGCAGAAATGATTGCGCTAAGTATGCAATAAAAACAAAAACTACCGACCATGATTTTATCTTACCAAGAAAATATTCCTGCCGATTTTCACCCCGATTCTAAAGTGTGGATTTACCAATGCAGTCGCCTCTTTAACATCAGCGAAGTTTTTGATATTGAAACCATGCTAAATGATTTTACCGACCAATGGAAAAGTCACGGCGCACCCGTTAAAAGCTATGCCAACCTGTTTTTTGGACAGTTCATTTTGCTTATGGCAGATGAATCCAGCACCAAAGTAGGGGGTTGCAGTACGGACAGTTCAGTTCACCTCATTAAAAATATAGAACAGCATTGTAAAGTAGATTTATTTAATCGGCAGAATCTTGCTTTTTTAATTAAAGACAAAGTACAGTTATTACCCCTCACCCAACTAAACTATGCTTGGGAGAATGGATTTATAAATGGTGAAACACTATACTTTAATAATTTAGTTGCCACCAAAAAAGAGTTCCTCACCAATTGGATGGTTCCCATTAATCAGAGCTGGTTAAAAGTAAAAATAAAATCACTCAGCGTTGCTGCTGAGTAAGGGTTTAGCGAATGAATTCTTTCAGCTTTGCAATTAATTCCTCCCCCCTTAAATTCTTGGCAATAATTACTCCTGACGGATCAATGAGTAAATTGGCGGGAATACTTTGTACTTTATACAACTGAGCCACTGCATTGCCCCAAGATTTTAAATCGCTTAACTGGGTCCAAAATAGTTGGTCTTTTTTTATAGCACTTAACCAGCTCGCTTTATTTTCGTCAAGAGAAATACCCAACACCGTAAAATTTTTCTGCTTAAATTGGTTGTATGCCGCAACCACATTGGGATTCTCTGCCCTACATGGCCCACACCAACTGGCCCAAAAATCTATCAACACATATTTGCCCCTAAAAGATTTTA
>JAAFJB010000004.1 GCA_013297995.1 Chitinophagales bacterium
GAAAATTGCAGGTATTACGGTGTACGATTCGGAAAGGCATAGTGAAAATAACGTAACGGTTAAGCACGCTTTTGAATTAAGTTCAAATGTTGCCATGGCTAAAATGGCCACTGCTTTTTATGCAGGCAATCCCAACCAGTTTTTAAATCACCTTACTAAAATGCGTTTGGATAGAATTACTGGAATTGATTTAATTGGCGAACGAAAGCCCACTATTTATCGCCCCGGCAGTAGATTATTTGGACCCACTACCATTCCTTGGATGTCTTTTGGTTACAATATTGCCATCAGTCCCTTACAAACTACTATGCTCTATAATGCAGTGGCCAATAATGGTAAAATGATGCGCCCTTATTTAGTAAGCAGTTTTAAAGAAGAAGGAATTGTTTTGAAAGAAATTCAACCCACACTATTAGATTCCCAAGTATGCAGCGCAGCCACCATCGCCATGCTAAGAGCCTGTCTAGAAGGGGTTTGTACCGATGGAACGGCTAAGTCGCTCTTTGCAGGATCTGCTTATAAAGCTGCGGGTAAAACCGGTACTGCATTGGTTGCCGACGGCAATAAAGGCTATGCAAATAAAATTTATCAATCTTCTTTTGCGGGTTATTTTCCGGCTGATAATCCGCAGTACACTTGTGTGGTGGTGATTAAAAATAAACCCTTCGCTCCGGTATTTTATGGTGCTTCTGTGGCAGGTCCGGTATTTAAAGAAATTGCTGATAGATTGTACAGTACTTATTTAACGGGGAATAATACCAATGCGGTAGTTAATAAAAGAAAAGACAGTATTCCGTTTCAATATATTGGATACAAAGCAGACCTCGCTTATTTATCTACCCAACTGAAATGGCAATTTAAAGATTCAACAGGAAGAGCAGATGAGTGGAGCAGCTTGCAAAATAAAAATGCAGCGATTGTACTGCAAAAGAAAATGGTAAACCTTAGTACCATGCCCGCTTTAAAAGGCATGGGGTTAAAAGATGCCATCCATCTCTGTGAAGGAATGGGGTTGATGGTGAATATTACAGGCAAGGGTAAAGTGGCCGATCAATCTATTGCAGTGGGAGCACCTATTGCAAGGGGACAATGGATTCAACTTTCACTCAACTAAAAAATATATTATGCAAATATTAAGTCAACTTTTACCAGCATCAACCATTCAACACGCAATCGGAAATATTGCGGTTGGTGTAATTGCTGTGGAGATTGACTCTCGTAAAGTAAAACCGGGCACTGCTTTTATTGCCATCAAAGGTGTGCTATCTGATGGTCACCATTTCATTGCTAAAGCCATTGAAATGGGGGCTTTGGCCATTATTTGTGAAAACCTTCCTGATATAATAGTAGAAGGAATTACTTATGTGCAAGTAAAAAGTTCATCCATTGCTGCGGCAGAAATGGCCAGTGCTTTTTACCATCATCCTTCTGCTAAAATAAAATTAGTTGGGGTTACGGGCACTAATGGGAAGACCACCATTGCCACCGTTTTATTCAAGCTTTTTAGGCAGTTGGGCTATACTTGTGGTCTCATCAGCACCGTACAAAATCAGGTGAATGATACCATCATTCCTGCTACGCATACCACACCAGATGCCATTAGTTTGAATGCGTTGTTGCAAGAAATGGTGGAGAAAGGTTGCTCCCATGTGTTTATGGAATGCAGTAGTCACGCTATTCACCAACACAGAATTAGGGGGCTACAATTTACGGGTGCTTTGTTCAGTAATATTACCCATGATCATTTAGATTATCACAAAACTTTTGATGAATATATACGCGTAAAGAAAAGTTTTTTTGATCAACTTGCTCCTACTGCATTTGCCATTTCAAATGCTGATGATAAGCGTGGAGAAATTATGTTGCAGAATACGGCGGCTAGTAAATATTTATACAGCTTAAAAACCTTGGCTGCTTTTAAAGGAAAAATTTTAGAGAATGCACTCACTGGCTTAATTATGTTGGTGAATGATACAGAAGTGCACTTTAGGTTAATCGGTGAATTCAACGCTTATAATTTATTGGCGGTGTATGGGGCTGCTATTTGCCTTGGTGAAGAACATCAAACCGTACTTACTGCCATGAGTATATTGAGTGGTGCGGAAGGAAGGTTTGACTATATCATGAGTAAAAAAAATACCATCGGCATTATTGATTATGCGCATACGCCCGATGCTTTGGAAAACGTGTTGGCTACCATTAAAAAATTACGCAAAGGCTACGAACAAATTATTACGGTGGTTGGTTGTGGCGGTGATCGTGATAAAACCAAAAGGCCTTTAATGGCACAAGCTGCTTGCGATTTGAGTGATCGGGTAATATTCACCAGTGATAATCCTCGTACCGAAGATGCTGCTGCCATATTAAGGGATATGGAAGGAGGTTTAAATACGGCAGCTAAAAGAAAGTATATCACCATCATTGATAGGAAAAATGCTATTGAAGAAGCCGTAAAAATAGCGGGTGCAGAAGATATTGTGTTGGTGGCAGGAAAGGGACATGAAAAATACCAAGACATCAATGGAGTGAAATATTCTTTTGACGATAAATTGGTTTTGCAGGAAGCATTTTCAACTCATCATTCTTAATGTAATTTTATGTTATACCAATTTTTTAACTGGCTCAACCAACACTTCGATATTCCGGGACTAGGGCTATTTCAGTTTCTTACTTTTAGAATTGCGATGGCTATTTTGCTCTCGTTGGTTATTGCCACCGTATATGGCAAACGCATCATTCTTTTTTTGCAGAAAAAACAAATTGGTGAATCGGTTCGTGAGCTGGGTTTACAAGGCGAACAACAGAAAAAAGGAACGCCTACCATGGGCGGTATTATTATTCTATTGAGTATTTTAATTCCAACCCTATTGTTTGCCAACCTAGATAAAGTTTATATCCGCTTAATGATTCTTTGTACCGTTTGGTTGGGATTGATTGGGTTTATTGACGATCTCTTTAAAATAAGGGCGCGTAAAAAAGCCTTACTCAATGGTGGTATATATAAGAAAAAAGACAGTGATGGCTTGGCGGGCATTTCTAAAATCATTGGTCAGATTGGGCTTGGCATTATCATTGGTGCCACCCTCTATTTTAGCAACGCAGTAACCGTTGAAAGGGAAGTGATTGGCTCTGCGCGTAAAGTAAATATATTGCAACAAGGTGAGCGGTTTGCAAAAGATACCACCATCATCATTCGCGTAATGGATGGTATTGAAAGAAAATTTGTAAAAGTAAAAACACCCATTACCACCATTCCTTTTGTAAAAAATCACGAATTTAATTACAGTAAATTAATTAGTTGGATAGGTGCTGGTGCGGAAAAATATACTTGGATAATTTATATACTTATTGTTACGATAATTATTACTGCTGTAAGTAATGGTGCTAATTTAACCGATGGGTTGGATGGACTGGCCGCGGGCGTAAGCGCTATTATTGGTGCGGCTTTGCTGCTATTTATTTATGTGAGTGGTAACTATAAGTTTGCGGACTACCTCAATATTATGTATATCCCTAATTTGGGAGAGCTCACCATTTTTGTAGGTGCTTTTGTTGGGGCTTGCATTGGATTTTTATGGTACAATGCTTATCCTGCACAGGTATTTATGGGTGATACGGGTAGTCTCGCCCTTGGTGGAATTATTGCATCACTTGCCATTATTGTAAGGAAAGAATGGTTGATTCCTATTTTCTGTGGCGTTTTTCTAGTAGAGAATTTAAGTGTGATGATTCAAGTGGGTTATTTTAAATATACCAAGAAAAAATATGGAGAAGGAAGAAGGGTTTTCTTAATGAGTCCCCTTCATCACCATTACCAGAAAAAAGGATTTCATGAAAGCAAGATTGCCGTTCGTTTTTGGATTGTAACGGTTTTGTTGGTGGTATTAAGTGTTATGTCATTAAAAATCAGGTAAATAAAGTGAGTACAAAAATCATCATATTGGGAGGTGGCGAAAGCGGGGTAGGTGCTGCCTTGCTTGCTAAGCAAAAAGGCTATGATGTTTTTTTGAGTGATGGTGGCAAGCTCAAAGAAATATATCGTGCCGAATTAAAACAGCATGCAATAGACTTTGAAGAAGGCAGCCATAACGCTGAAAAAATTCTAAGTGCTGATGAGGTAATAAAAAGCCCCGGTATACCCGAAAAGAATGAAATGGTAAAAGCCATTCGAGCAAAAGGCATTCCCATTATTAGTGAAGTAGAATTTGCGTATCGGTACAAAGGCAATAGTAAAATAGTTGCCATCACGGGAAGCAATGGAAAGAGCACCACCACTGCATTATTGTATCATATTTGCGTTACAGCAGGATTGGATTGTGCATTGGTAGGAAATATTGGGTATTCATTTGCAAAGCAGGTAGCGGAAGATCCTAAAGAATGGTATATAGCAGAAATAAGTTCTTTTCAATTAGATGATATTAAAACATTTCGTGCCGATATAAGCATCCTGTTAAATATTACGGAAGACCATTTGGATAGATACAATTATGAATTTGAAAAATACATTGATGCAAAATTTCGAGTCATAGAAAACCAGACTATGAACGACTACTTTATTTATTGTGATGATGATGAAGTAATTACCCAGCGACTAACACAACTAACCCTCCATACTAACCCATTACCATTCTCTATGAAACATGAAGTAAAAAAAGGCGGCTACATCAAGGGCGACCAGATGATGATTCGCATACAAGAAGAAAGAGTAAGCATGAGCATTTATGATTTTGCCCTTAAAGGAAAACACAACCACTCTAATACTATGGCAGCAGGAATTGCAGCGTGTACCATTGGTATACGAAAAGAAAAAATTAGAGAAGCGGTAAATAATTTTCACAGCCTCGAACATCGGATGGAATTTGTAGCTATGGTGCGTGGCGTAGAATTTATTAATGATAGCAAAGCCACCAATGTAAACAGCACTTGGTATGCACTGGAGAGTATGAATAAACCTACCGTGCTTATTTTGGGTGGTACGGATAAGGGTAATGATTATGGGTTAATTGCTGAGCTGGTAAAGGAAAAAGTGAAGACTATTATTTGTATGGGGGTTGATAATAGCAAAATCATTGCTGCTTTTAAAGATTTGGTTCCAGTAATTATTGAAACAGATTCTGCTAAGAAAGCAGTGAACACCGCTTTTAGATCGGCTACAAAAGATGATGTGGTATTGTTGAGTCCCGCTTGTGCAAGTTTTGACTTATTTAAAAATTATGAAGATCGTGGCACTCAGTTTAAAGAAGCAGTGAAAGAGCTTTAAATTAAAAAAATATGTCAGAAATTAAAGACACCCTATTCGCTCAAATGCCTTCTGTAAAAGGAATGCGTGAGCAACTCGTTACTCGTACAAGGGGCGACAAGTATATTTGGGGTATTGTAGTGGTATTGTCATTGATTTCTATTTTAGTGGTGTACAGTGCTACCGGATCATTGGCGTATAAAATGTACAAGGGCAATACCAATATCTATTTGTTCAAGCAGTTGAGTTTTACCATATTAGGTATGCTGGTAATTTATTTTTTACATCGAGTGAATTATAGTTTTTTTTCTAAAGTGGCTACTTTTCTTTTTTTAATTTCTATACCCTTATTATTATATACTTTATTTTTTGGCGCAAAAATTAATGAAGGTAGTAGGTGGATTAAACTACCCATTATTAATATGACCATACAAACCAGTGATTTTGCTAAGCTGGCTCTGTTTATGTATATCTCAAAAATGCTGAGTAAAAAGCAGGAAGTGATTAAGCACTTTAAAAAAGGATTTATTCCTGTGGTAACACCAGTACTAATTATTTGCGCACTAATTATGCCCGCAAACCTATCCAATGCATTGCTTACAGGTGCTACATCCTTATTGCTGATGTTTATTGGAAGGGTGAGTATGAAACATATTTTGTTAACAATAATAATTGCAATGATACCAGTGGCATTTATTATTTCTGTGGCCATGCTTACCTATGAGGGCAAGAAAACAGAAGATATAGCAAAACCCATTGTTGCAGAGAAAATGAAATCTATGGGTCGCTTTGGTACTTGGGTAAAACGGGTGCAGGACTTTATGTATGCGGGCGATAAAGAAATTCCATACCAAGTGCAACAAGCTAAAATTGCCATTGCTAATGGAAGTATATTAATTGGATTGGGCCCCGGCAATAGTCAACAAAGAAATTTTTTACCACAGGCTTACAACGATTTTATCTATTCCATTATTATTGAAGAGTATGGACTGCTGGGTGGTGCTTTTATGATCTTTATCTACCTTGTTTTTTTATTTCGTTGTATTGGTATTTTCCGGCGTTGTCCCTATGCATTTGGCGCATTTCTAGCGTTGGGATTGAGTTTTACACTGGTAATTCAGGCAGTAGCCAATATGGCTGTGAATGTAAATCTTGTTCCTGTAACGGGTGTAACACTTCCCTTGGTGAGTATGGGTGGTAGTTCTTTTTTGTTTACATGCGCTGCCATTGGAATTGTATTGAGTGTAGCCAGAAATGTGGAGCAGCTTGAAGGAAAAATAATAATACCTCCAGTAGAAATGCCAGCGGTAAAAACAGTTTAACAACTATTTAATTTGAGTAAAAAATTCATCATAGCAGGAGGAGGAACGGGGGGACATATATTTCCCGCCATTGCCATTGCCAACGCCCTCAAAAAAGAATTGCCCGATGCGGAATTTTTATTTGTAGGTGCCAAAGGAAAAATGGAAATGGAGAAAATTCCACAGGCTGGCTTTAAAATTGCTGGGTTAGATATAGCTGGTTTTAATCGTTCTTCTCTCTTAAAAAATGTCACCCTTCCTTGGAAGTTGATCAAAAGTATTTTACAAGTAAAAAAAATAATCCTTGGTTTTAAGCCCGATGCGGTAATTGGGGTAGGTGGTTATTCTTCTTTCCCTGTTTTACGGTATGCGCAGCGTAGAAAAATCCCCACATTTATTCATGAGAGTAATTCTTTTGCGGGTAAAGCCAATATATTGTTGGGGAAAAGAGCCACTAAAATATTTGTAGCCACCAAGGGTATGGAAGTTTTTTTTCCTGCCGATAAAATAATGGTCTCTGGAAATCCAGTTCGAGATGCGATTGCCAACAACACCGTAAGTAAATCAGAAGCCTTGCAGTTTTTTGGATTGGAAACAGGTAAAATTACCGTGCTGGCAGTAGGGGGTAGCCTCGGTGCAACCAGTATTAATGAGGCATTAAAGCAGCACTTGCATTTGTTTGAAACCCATCATTTGCAATTGATTTGGCAAACGGGAAAGACCCATGCAAGTTCATACAAAAAGGCCGCAGCCAATCAACCCAATATTTGGGTAAGTGATTTTATTACGCAAATGGAATACGGATATGCAGCAGCCGATATGGTAATCAGTAGGGCAGGCGCAATGGCGGTAACAGAATTATGTATTACCGGAAAGCCAGCAATATTAGTACCCTTTCCGTTTGCAGCCGAAGACCATCAAACGGCCAATGCCATGCAATTGGTACACCAGCAGGCAGCCATAATGGTGAAAGACAGTGAAGCGTCAACTGCATTGGTAAATAAAGTAGTGGAGTTGGCAGCAAACAAAGCATTACAAAATTCACTGTCGCAAAATATTCGCATAGCAGGCTTGCGTGATGCCGATACATTTATTGCTCAACAAATTTTGAAACATATTATATGAACGAGTTAACAACCATACAAAAAATTTATTTTATTGGCATTGGTGGTATTGGCATGAGTGCCATTGCCCGTTACTTTCATTCAAAAGGTGCAAGTGTAAGTGGGTACGATAAAACATCAACCGTATTAACCCGTGCATTGGAAGCAGAAGGCATAGCCATTCATTATGAAGACGATATAAACCAAGCACCCAAAGATCTGGATGTGGTGGTATACACACCTGCCATACCTGCACAACATGGCGAGCTGAATTTTTATCGGGATAATGGCTATACCGTGCTAAAACGAAGTGATATCCTTCAATGGATAACAGCCAATTCATTTAATATTTGCGTGGCGGGCACACATGGTAAAACAACGGTCACTTCTATGGTAGCGCATATATTGCGACATACTGAATACGGCTGTAATGCTTTCCTAGGTGGTATTGCAGCCAACTACAATACCAATTTCTGGAGCCACGAAAGAAATGTGGTGGTGGTAGAAGCCGATGAATACGACCGCAGCTTTTTAAAATTATTTCCCGATGTGGCGGTCATCACTTCCATGGATCCAGATCACCTAGATATTTATGGTACTGCGGAAGAAGTGGAAAAAGCTTTTGTTCAGTTTTCTCAAAAAGTAAAACAAGGTGGATCCATTGTTGCTAAATATGGATTAAAGCGGGCTACTGAATTAAAAGCCGCTCATTTATTTACCTATGATTACAATAACCAGGCTGCTGATATCAGCATCAATAGTTTGATAGTAGAAAATGGGGCTTATCATTTTAATATAGTGGCTAAGGAATGGACTATCCCGAATATTATACTGAATATGGGGGGGCTGCATAATATTGATAATATGTTGGCCGCAGTAACTGTAGCGAAATATATTGGCATTGATGCCGATAAAATTCGCGCAGCAATAGCTGATTTCAAAGGCGTGCGCAGAAGATTTGAATATGCGTTGAAAACTTCAGATAAGGTATTGATTGACGATTATGCCCATCATCCAGATGAGTTGAATGCACTGCTATCGGGTGTGAGAAGTATTTTTCCAGATAAAAAGTTAACACTTGTTTTTCAGCCCCATCTGTTTAGTAGAACAAAGGATCAGGCCGATGGATTTGCTAAGAGTCTCGATAAAGCCGATGAAGTTATTTTATTGCCCATCTATCCTGCTCGTGAATTGCCTATGGAAGGAGTGAATAGTGAAATGTTACTGCAAAAAATGCAATTGGCAGAGAAACAAATTTTAGAAAAGCAAGCCTTATTAAATTGGGTAAAAGAAAATCAACCTGAATTATTGGTGATGGCTGGCGCAGGTGATATTGATACATTGGTATTGCCTATTAAAGAAATATTGAAAGCATAATATGGCACAAAAGCTTCCATGGAAAAAAATATTGGTAACCACGCTATGGGTACTCACTGTTATTGGAACAATGGTGTTGACGGGTGCTGCCATACACCAGAAAAACCATAAAAAATGTGCAGGGGTAAATATTGCCATTGTTGGCGCTGAAAAAAATATGTTTATTGATGAATCCGATGTATTGGCCATATTGAATAAGGATGGAAATATTATGGGGCAGCCAGTACAGCGCCTCAAACTGCGTAAAATGGAGGCTCAAATTAAAAGAAATATATGGGTTAAAAATGCTGAAATGTTTTTTGATAACCTACAAGTACTTCAAGTAAGCATTGAAGAAAGAGAACCTATTGCAAGATTGTTTCAGGTAAATGGACAGTCTTTTTATATTGATACCAGTTTGTCGTTTCTTCCCTTAAGCAGTAAACTAAGTGCACGCGTACCTGTATTTACCAATATGCCCATTCAAAAACCAAGAGATAGTGTTTTATTAAAACAGATTATTGAAATGGCAGCTTATATAAATGAAGACTCTTTTTTTACCGCACAGATAGCACAAATTAATATTACACCTTCGCATCATTTTGAAATTATTCCCGTAATAGGAGACCATATTGTTTACTTTGGCGAAGCGAATAATATAGCTGTAAAGTTTAAAAAATTAGCTTCATTTTATCGCTCTGCTTGGTTAGAGCGAGGCATTTATACTTATGAAAAGCTAGACGTGCAGTATAAAAACCAAGTGATTGGTGTTAAAAAAGGGACAGCACAAATGTATGCCGACTCGGCCGCTGCCATCAAGTTATTACAAGTAATAGATACTATAAAGGTAGACACAATACCAAAAATCTTACTGCCTTTAAACAATAAACAGAATCCAAAACCGTTAACAAGTAAAAGAAATACCTTATGAATCACAATGAATCGCCGATCATTGTTGGTCTGGATATCGGAACCACTAAAATTGCTGCAATTGCGGGTAGAAAAAATGAGTATGGAAAGTTGGAAATACTCGGTTTTGGTCGCGCCAATAGCAATGGGGTGCAGCATGGTCAAGTATTGAATATTGACCAGACCATTAAAGCCATCCAAGCAGCATTAGACAACTGTGCGCAAAGCAATCCCGATTTAGAAATTAAAGAAGTATATGTTGGAATAGCTGGTCACCATATTAAGAGCTTGCAAACTCGTGGTGATATTGTTCGTCAAGACGCTGATTTAGAAATTACCCGTGCAGAAATTGAGCAGTTGATTAATAACCAGCGCAAGACTTTTATTCCCGCAGGTGACCAAATTATTGATGTGATTTCACAGGATTTTCATGTGGACAGCATTCAAAATATTAAAGATCCCATCGGCTACAACGGTGTGAAAGTGGGTGCAAATTTTCATATTATTACAGGCGATAGAAATGCCATTCGCAATATCAATAGAGCCGTTGATAGAAGTGGATTGATTACAAAAGACTTGGTATTACAGCCATTGGCATCTGCCAGCGCGGTTATGAGCGAGATTGATATGGAAGCTGGTGTGGCTATTTTGGATATTGGTGGTGGTACCAGTGATTTGGCTGTTTTTTACGACGGTATTTTAAAACATACGGCTGTAATTCCTTTTGGCGGAGAAAATATTACCAATGATATCCGCCTCGGATTGGGGGTATTAAAAAGTCAGGCCGAAGCCATGAAAGTACAGTTTGGTAGTGCATTGGCAGATGAGGCAAAAGCCAACGCTTATATTACCATACCGGGATTAAAAGGGATGCCAGCAAAAGAAATAAGTGTGAAAAATCTGGCTTCAATTATTCAAGCTAGGATGGGTGAAATATTAGATTTTGTAACCTATCATTTAAAGCAAGTAGGCTTAGATCACCGTGCATTGAATGGGGGTATTATTTTAACCGGTGGGGGTTCTCAATTAAAGCATTTAATTCAACTTACAGAATATACCACTGGATTAAATGCGCGCATTGGCTTACCCAATGAACACCTTGCTGCCAATCATATTGATGAGTTGAAGAAGCCCATGTATGCAACTTGTATTGGTTTGATACTCAAAGGCTACAACGATTACGACCATAAATACAAAGACTTTGAAGAGAAATTTGTAAAAGTAGCTGTGCCTGAAGGGTTAACCAAGAAACTAGTAGAAGTGGAAGAAATTGTGGTTGCACCTGTTCCAACTACCGTAGATGTATCGGTAAGAAAAGAACGCTTCTGGGATAAATTCAAGAATAATTTAATTGACCTATTTAAAGAAGAAGAAGACCAAGTAATCCGTTGATAAAATAAAGTTCTATATAGTACCGTTTATAGTTTACCCGTTTAAGAAAATTTTACTAACCCAAATTCCGTACTATGATTCATTTTGATCTTCCCAAACAGAAATCATCCATTATTAAAGTGTTGGGTGTTGGTGGTGGTGGAAGCAACGCAGTAAACTTTATGTTTGCCCAAGATATTGAAGGTGTTGACTTTATCATTTGTAATACCGATGCCAAAGCAATTGAGCAGAGTAATATTCCAAATAAAATACAACTAGGCCCACATCTTACGCAGGGGCTTGGTGCTGGCGCCAATCCTGAAATAGGAAAAATGGCCACCGAAGAATCCTTAGAAGAAATCAAACGTATTTTGGAAGTGAATACCAAAATGGCGTTTATTACAGTAGGTATGGGTGGTGGAACTGGAACTGGTGGAGCTCCCATCATTGCAAAAATTTGTAAAGATTTGGGCATTCTTACCGTAGGCATTGTAACCACTCCCTTTGGCTTTGAAGGGCCACGCAGACACCAACAAGCAGCAGAAGGTATTGAGGCACTAAAGCCGTTGGTAGATACTTTATTAATCATCAGCAACGATAAATTGCGGATGCAATACGGTAACCTTAAAATGAAAGAAGCATTTTGCAAGGCCGATAATGTGTTGGCCACTGCTGCAAAATGTATTACCGATGTAATTAATTCTAGGGGACATATTATTGTAGACTTTGCCGATGTATGCACTGTAATGAAGAATGGCGGTGTAGCCATTTTAGGTAAGGCTGAAGTTGAGGGTGAGAATAGAGCCCAGAACGCTATTGAAGAAGCATTGGCGTCACCCTTGTTGAACGACAGCGATATTAAAGGCGCTAAATGGATTTTAATTAATATTAATAGTGCAGAAGGAGATTATGAGTGTACGATGGATGAATTAGAAACCATCAATAACTATCTCCGTTTACAAGCAGGTGAAAATTCTGATGTAATTGTAGGAATGGGTTATGATGCTTCACTCGATAAAAAAATAGGCATTACTTTAATTGCAACGGGCTTTGAACATAAAGATCCATTTGCCAAACCTGTAGTACAAAAAGCTCCAGAAGTTCAGCCAGAAAAAATAGTGATGACCTTGGGTATGGAAACAGAAAAAATTCCTACCCCAGCACTCAAGCCAATCGTTGAATCAGTAATAATGCCTGCGACAATGGTTGCTGAAATGCCCCCAGCTATGGTAGATGAACTGGCTCCAACCTTACAATCGGTACACGTTGAAATGCCTGCGGTACATGTATTTGATGAAAAACCAGCACCAGCTTTTGAGGTTGAAGAAGAGAAGGAATCTATGGTGTTGCAACTAAATACAGCACCGGAAACAGCCCTTCCAATTATGGAAGAACTGATGCCCGAATTACCTGCTATTCCCGAGGTAGCTGCCCATTTAAATTTTCAAGTAAATGATGCGCCCACACTTGCTCCTGCTGCTGGATTGATGAGCAAGCCGGCTAATATTTATGCTACAACTGTTCAAGCAGCAATGCCCGTAGTAGAAAAAGCGTTGGCTACTGTAGCTGAAATAAAAACACAGGCTCCTCCAGTAGCTGCAGAAGAAGAATCTATCTTTAATATGCAGTTGGTAGAGAAAACAGAAATGCCTGCTCCTGCAATTGCTGCTGCAAATGCACCTATTGCATTGGAAGATGATCAGTTTGTAGACGACGTAGAAGTGCAGAAAAAAAGAGCAGCAGAAAGAATTCAAAAATTGCGCAACCTATCTTTTAATATCAGCAACACAAATGATGTAAATGGAGAGTTTGATGCTGTGCCTGCTTATGTAAGACGGAATATTGATTTATTTGGGAATACACTTACGTCTGTAGAAAACTTCTATAGTAAATATACCGTAGGAAAAGACGAGAATAACCAAGCCCAAATATCATCCATTAACAGTTTCTTGGATGGTAAAAAACCCGACTAACCCGTTCAGTATATAGTGTTTTACAGCCCTCTTGAATTTCAAGAGGGTTTTTTTTGCAACATTCTTTGCATTATATTGTTTAAATAATATGGCAAACGTACTCATCACAGGCGGCACCGGAATGGTAGGAAAGCATTTAACGGAAATGCTTTTAGAAAAAGGATACGAGGTATCCATACTTTCACGAAATCGTAAGTCGTCAATCGTAAGTCGTAAGTCGTCAATCGTCACTCGTCCAAAGCCCACAGTCTATACCTGGGATATAGTAACCTCTTATATTGATGTTGAAGCGATTCAAAAAGCGGACTATATTATTCACCTCGCAGGTGCTGGTGTTGCGGATAAAAGGTGGACTGCAAAAAGAAAAAAAGAAATTGCAAGTAGCAGAATTCAAAGCGGAGCTTTATTGGTAAAAGCTTTAACTGAAATACCCAATAAAGTACAAGCCTTAATATGCGCATCTGCCATTGGCTGGTATGGACCAGATAAAAAAAATAGTACAAACGGATTTGTTGAAACCGATGCTGCTTATCCTGATTTTTTAGGAGAAACCTGTATGCAATGGGAAGAAAGTGTGCTACCCATAAAAGCATTGGGAAAAAGATTGGTACATTTAAGAATAGGGATTGTGTTGAGCAATGATGGGGGTGCTTTGAAAGAGTTTAAAAAGCCCTTACAATTTAAAACAGCAGCTATTTTGGGTAATGGAAAACAAATGATTAGTTGGATACATATTAATGATGTTTGCAATCAATTCATATATGCCATGGAGCACAACCATATACAAGGCATTTACAATGCAGTTGCGCCAAATCCAGTTACTAATAAAAGCCTCACTTTTTTGCTAGCACAAAAAATATGTGGTGCTTATTTTCTTCCTTTTTATGTACCCAGTTTTATACTAAAAATAGTATTAGGGGAACTGAGTATTGAAGTATTGAAAAGTACCACAGTCAGCAGCCAAAAAATAGAAAGCACTGGTTTTGTATTCAGCTATCCCACCATTGATGAAGCATTAATTGAACTTAGTAAAAAAGACTAAGCCAAGTTCTTTCTTTGGTGTACTTTAAAACAAATAAACCAGATAAGCGCAGTGAGTATAATGGTGCCAAGAACTTGTTGGTAAACCAATGTTAATGCCAGCTCATAACCTTCTTTGGCTTTGTCTCCAAATTTACCCACAAAAGCAGGAGCTACTAATATGCCGTCTGACATTTCAAAGGGAAGAAAACGGCCAATTGGAATTTGCTTTAGTTTTAAAAGACCCACTAAAATATTTTCTATAATGAGGTAGTAGAATAAGAAAATACCCAATGCAATAAAAGCTTTTTTTACTAGGTAGCCCAATAAAAAAGCAATGGAGAGCTGCGCAAAAGTTTGCAGAAAAAATAGCGGAATATATTGAAGTTGTTCAGCCCATCTATTCCAGCTTAATTGATCCGCATAAATACCAAATCCAACTGCAACAGCAATAAATACCAAAGTTACTATAAACGAAATAATGGCTACGTCAATCAACTTACTTCCAATGAATTGGTAGCGACTCCAACCATCAATAATATTTTGTCTATGCGTTCTGTATTGGTACTCATTGGTAATAAGCATGATGACCAAAATAGCAGGCAACAATACAAAAAAAGAGGAGAAATAAGCCACTGTATGAAAGGTTTCTGGAAAGGCAAAAGGGTTTCCGAGTAGCATTTTTGCCAAATTGTTGGCCATTTCTTTGCCCTTGGTAATATTGTCGTACACGTTAAAAAACATCAGGTTAATACCCGGGTAAGTAAGGGTTACTATTCCCAACATCCACCAGAAAGCAGGATATTTTTTTATTTTAAGCCATTCTATTTTCAGTAAGTCAGTCATAATATTATTCGTTTAGTCGTTCGTTAATTCAAAGAATTTGGTCTCCAAACTTTTCTTTTTGTGGAGTAGCAAATTTAGGGTGATGCCATTATTAAAGCAGTGCTGATTCAATGCTTCCATATTGGCAGTGCCAAAGGGATAAAATACTTGTATGCGATTTTCCAATGCTTTAATACTACTAAATCCACCTAGGTCTTGAATGCATTTTTTCAACCCACTTAAATTGGCAGCAGATAATTCAATAATATCTTCATTTGAAAGCACTTCATCCACCGTTCCTGTTGTGAGTAAATGGCCTTTTTTTAGGATGGCTACATGGGAACAAATTTTTTCTATTTCATCTAGTAAGTGACTTGCAATAATAATGGTAATGCCTTTTTGAGCAAGCCGAATAATCAACTCCCTGATTTCTGCAATGCCCACCGGGTCTAGTCCATTTGTAGGTTCATCTAACAACAAAATTTCTGGATTCCCCAATAAAGCAGCACCAATGGCCAGTCTCTGTTTCATGCCTAAGCTGTAGGCGCTGAACTTACTTTTTTTTCTTTCGGTAAGCTTTACTATTTCAAGTACTTCATCAATGGCTGCGGCAGAACCCCTTCCACTAATGGCATGGGTAATATTGAGGTTGTCAACTGCAGACAGGTAATGATAAAAATTAGGGGTTTCTAGTAGGGTTCCAATTTTTTTTCGCTCCGCTGGATGGTTCGGTTCATTGAACCAACTATAGCTTCCACTATCGGCTTTTAGAATATCGAGTACAATACTCATCAGCGTGGTTTTACCACTTCCATTGGGACCTAAAATACCAAAAACACTTCCCTTAGGTATTTCCAATGAAACGTTTTTAAGTGCTTGTATGGAACCATACGCTTTACTAATTCCATCAATTTTTAATACAGCATGCATATATCAAATTATTTTAGCCAAGTTCGGAGTGATTTAATCACTCGGTTTTGGGGGGTGGTAATTGAAAATTTATCATTAAAATCCCAAAGCATAACGGGTATACCCAATTCTTTCATGATACGAGTAATATCGCTAAGATAAGCCGATTTTGATTTGGGAGGAGCAAGATTGATAACCCCCGTTTCTGTACAGATAAGTGGTAAATTCAAGCGATCTGCTTCTTCTTTTATCCATTGTAATCGCTTTAAAAGACTCTCATAATTGGCTTCTCTAGGGTATCTTTCATAATCCTGTGCTATTTGAGACTCAGGCGGTGCATTGTAAAGTGCTGGCATTTTTCTGGCAGAATACGGATAAGGAAAACCAGTAATAAAAGTTTTTTCTGGCGTCCAGTCAGCCCCCTGATGCGTGAAAATATAAGGCTCATAAAAATGAAACGTGTACAGGATTTTACCATCATCCACTGCCAATCTACCCATATTCAACAATTCGTTGATGCCATTGTAATTGGCTCCCCCAATAATAAAAATACGATCGCTGTCTTCTTTCCGCAACTCTCTAATAAGGGTATTTGCAGTAGATTTCCATACTTCCATATCGGTTGTAGGCTCATTATACAGTTCATAGAATAAATGAGAACAAGAATACCGTTTCATTGAACCCATTACTTGTTTCCAAATTCGGATGATTCGATCGTTTTCTGAATACCTATTTTGATTGCTAAGCTTACCATAATGGTAAACAATTACTAGTTTTAGGTTTAAAGATTCACACCATTTATAAATTTCGTGCAATTTTTCTAAGATATTATCGTTTAATTGAGCGTAGCTATCTGCCATAAAATGGTCAAAAGCCACTGGGAGGCGAACAGTTTCAAATCCCTGAGCGGCAATTGATTCGAGTAAAGGGTATATATTTTTTTGATAGAGCATATCTGGAAGCACCCAATACTGCTCTAAATAGGAAATATTCACCCCTTGTCCCAATTGGTGACTGATCTCGCGCAATGCTTTATTAGATTGAGCTTGAAGGGTTGAAGATCCTAAAAGTAATGTCAACAAAGTGGTGATAAATAAGGAGGTGCTTAGCGCAATAATTTTTAATTTCATTGAATAGTTCATTACCTGTTGCATATTAGTATATATGATCGATTATCATAGAATTCCTTATGTAAATATAGACCGACAAAGGCTTACTACCGAATTGAATAAACGGGGGGCTTATTATTCTAACGTGGCTATATGGACAATGCTCTTTTCTACACCCCTCTTTATATTGCTAGATGTTCTCTTTATGAAAGAGGATTGGATATATTTATTGGTAGTTCGGTTTCTATTTTTCTTGCTTTCTTATTTTTTTTACTTATTTGGAACCAAACGGCGATGGTCGCATGAACTTGTGTTGAACTTGGTAGTAGGGGTTAATATTATTTTGGTGTCTCTTATTTGTGGAATTGTTCCCATTACCAAAGCCCTTCCTTATTATTTATTAGCGGCAATTATGATGTTGTTATTAAACACCATGGTTTTTTGGCGACCCATCTATGCACAATTGCACGTGGCTATTTCTTTTTCTATTGTATTGCTGATGTACTCATTAAATAATGGCTCAGGTGGTTATGGCAGCTTAATTACCAATGGGGGCGGGGTATATTTTTTAGTGGCAGCTTTTGCTTGTTTAATAGCGTACAATCGGTATCAAATTGTGCGAAGAGAAACAGAGAAAAATTTAATTATTGAGGAATCTAACCGAAGAATGTTGGAGCAGAATGAGAAAATAAACGACCAACATCATACCATTGAAGAGGCCAACAGAAGACTGAAAGAATTGAGCGATTATCGGCAGAATACGCTTAATATAATGATTCACGACCTGAAAAATTTTATAGGATCGAATCAGATATCTATTGATTTGATCAATCGGAAATCGAGTAATTTAACCAGCGACCAAAAGGAAATTCTCAGTTATATTACTATGGGGAATGAAAAACTCCATTATTTGTCGCAGAAACTGGCTGATTCTGCGGAAGCTGATACAGGTAAAATTGAATACCGATATGAGGTATTTGATATTATTCCAGAAGTAGAAAAAGCAGCTATTTCTTTGGTAGATGCAGCTAGTATTAAGCAAGTGAATCTTCAAGTACACCTTTCCCCTGCGGAAGTAATGGTGAATCTAGATAAAATATTTTTGCGTCATATATTGTTTAAGCTACTTTCTAACGTTATTAGATTTATCCAAAAGGGTTCTTCGGTAAGTATTCATGCAAATGACTTGGATGGTGCTTGTATTATTGAAATAATCAATAAAGCAAAGCCAGTGGGGAAAGAAAAATTAGATGAATATTTTGGTCGCTTAACCAGTCCCAACCAATCTGATTTGGCAACCAACCAATCTGGTATGGGCTTTTCCATTTCAAAGCAACTTACCGAAAGTATGGCTGGTGCGCTGAGTTATGAAAGCAATGCAACGGTTGGTAACTATTTTAAATTAAAATTTAAACTGGCTTAGTTCTAAATACCTGAATATGAAAACAAAATCCCTTCTGATTGCACTCCTATTAATAGTAGCATCTGGCATTTTTGCACAAGATGCTAAACTGCGTTCTTTTGAATCTATGGGCTATCGCAATGAATCAATTATTGGTATAGCTGGTGCGCTTACTTACTTTGTGAAATTACAGCCTAGAGACGATGTGAATAATACCAAGCTAGTTCTGCATATCAGGCCCTCTCAGGTTTTAAGAGAAGATAAGTCTACCGTTACCATTTCGCTGAAAGATGAACCCGTTTATACACAAAGGGTTTCTTCAAATGCAATAGATTCGGTAATGACTATTGTGATTCCTTTAGATAAGCGCTATGTGCAACCCGATGGAAGATTTATTAAATTAAGGGTGGATGCAAAGCTGGCTATGTCCGACGAGTTTTGTCAAGATATTGACAATCCAGCCATCTGGCTTACCGTTAGAAACTCCTCTTATTTGAATGTGATACGACAAGAAAAAAACAGTTTTTATCACAGCTTAAAAGAAACCGTTTTTGAATATGAACGTGTTTCAACTCCTGTAAATTCAGACTTAGACGATTTGCTAAGCGGGGGCGTACTCTTTGCACTTTTAAAACAAAAAGGAGCACTGGAAGAAATTATTACTACTAATTATCGCGAATCTGATACACTTGAAAATACCATTATTACGGGACAGTTTAGTAAGCTACCCTCCTTTGTTAAAAACCTACTTCCCACTTTTGGAGCTGGCCAAGGTTGCATTGCCAATATAAACCCTTGGGGCGATGGTCGCACCGTTTTGGTAGTTACTGGCAAAGATGCTGAGGGATATAAGAAGGCTATTAATACCTTAACCAATTATAAAATCATCAACAGTAGCTTCTCAAATACAATGATTGTAGATGCGGGGCTTCCCAATTATTTTGACAAGAACCAGCTACCCGTAGTTTTCTCTTTGGAGGAACTGGGCGGAACCCCTAGAATTATGGAAGGTATAGGGGCACTTAAAACCAATTATGCCTTTTCATTGGCCGATTATAATGCCATTCCCAAAAAACTAACTTTTCACTTAGAAGCCATGCTATCTATGTTGAAAGAAGGCGATCGTGGGTTCTTGAATGTGTACCTAAACGATAACCTGGTATTTAGTACCGATTTGCACGATAAAACCAGCTTTTCAGGTGATATAGAACTCAAACCATATTTGTTGACAAAAAACAATTCATTGGTTGTAGAAATGCGATTTCATGGTGCTGGTAATATTTGTAAAGAAGGCTTTTCTAATTTCTTTGGATTCATTGATACTAAAACATCTAACCTAGTATTTTCGGGTGAAAAACTAAATGAGTTTTATAACTTTTTCAACTATCCAGGAGAGTTTAGAAAGAAGTCGCTACAAATGATTGTAACCCCTTCTATGATTCCTTATTTGGCTGCTTCATTGGGCGAATTAATTCACCAATTAAATACCGCTACACTCGTTGCCAATTATTTATTTATCCCAGAAATAGTTACATCTGATAAAGCTAGTTTGAGCGATTTGAGTAATTATAACGTGATTTCGCTCCTACACAGGAATGACCCTTTTATTAAGAATTTTGAAAAAAATCTGCCCGTACAATTCAATAAAGATTTTCAGTTGTATAAAGATGTAAGTGGACAAACCTCTTATTCTATTAACGACTTTTCAAGTAGTGGAATTGCGCAAATATTTAGACAAGGATCTGTTACCCACCTCCTCATTAGTTCCTTAGGGGATAGTGCTATTAGTGATGCTTTTGAAGGAGTAATTAAAAGCTTTGGATCACAGTACTCAGCCATTGAGAGCAATGTATGCGTAGCCAATAGTAAGGGCAAAAGTAATTTCTTTTTTAAGTTGCCCGATAATGCAGGATTGGTAAGTTATAGAGGGGATAAGAACAACCTCGCACTTATCTGGAATAAGTATAAATATTTTATACTAGGTGGATTGGTATTGCTCTTGTTGTTGGCATTCTTTTTTGTAAGAAAACGAGTTAAGAAATCTCAAGAAATAGTTTAATAGAAAGCTTAAATATAAGTCGCGCTTATGCCTGTTTGTGCCTTGAATAATATGATTAGTGTAGGCCTGTTTACAACGGCTAAGCTTGAGCAAATTGAGGAAATTGCCGAGGAATACGACTATGCTTATATTAAAGCCGCACTAAATTTTGGATTTCTTACGCGCAAACAGTATACCTCTTTTTTAGAACGCTCGGGTTTTCCTTTATTTGATATACGCAATGAAGTAATAGATGAAACCTTTGTTTCAGAATGTGATTTATTACACCTAAATGCTTTTTTGTATTTGCCCATAAGAAATGACGGGAAAGGGAATTTAATCATAGCTGCAGCGGATCCCCTTGATGAGAAATTATTGGGGGTTCTGGAATTAAAATTTGCTACCAAAGTTAAACTGGTAGCAGCCTCCGACCTAGATATTACTTGGATGGTACATAAATTTAGGGGTGAGTATTATGTAAAAGAAGCCGTATTCAGCTTAATGCGTAAAGATCCTGAAAGTTCGGGATTGATAACATTTACCGATGCACAACTGGTGGTAATTTTTTCACTAATTGCATTGGCATTTACCATGCTTACCATTAATTTTATTTCTGTATTTATCTTTATCAATCTGGTTTTTAGTGGCATATTTTTATTCGCTATTTTATTCAAGCTTTATATTGCTTTAAAAGGATCAAAATATGAATTGCTTGAAACTGTTACCAAGGCAGAAGTCAAAAGTATTGAGAATGATTCCCTGCCCGTTTACACCATTTTATTACCCGTATATAAAGAAGATAAGCTAATTCGTAAATTGATTTGGAATTTAAGAAGTCTAGATTACCCAAGGGGAAAGCTAGACGTGAAGTTGCTCATAGAAGAAGACGATGATAAAACACTCAATGCAGTTCGTAACCTAGATTTTCCAGCTAATTTTGAAACCATTGTAGTTCCCTTTCACATGCCCAAAACCAAGCCCAAAGCTTGTAATTATGGATTGTTTTTTTGCAAAGGAAAATATCTTACCATTTACGACGCAGAAGACGTGCCAGATTCTGATCAGTTGAAGAAAGTAGTCTGCCTTTTTCGTAAACTCCCCAAAGACTATATTGTTTTACAAGGTGCTTTAAACTATTTTAATAAGAACGAAAATGTGCTTACAAGAATGTTTACACTAGAATATTCTTATTGGTTTGATTATATGCTGCCTGGGTTGCAATCACTAGATGTACCCATTCCCCTAGGTGGAACTTCAAACCATTTTAAGCTAGACAAACTAAAGGAGCTAGGAGGCTGGGATCCATTTAATGTAACGGAAGACGCCGATTTGGGGGTGCGCGTATTTGAGAAGCGGTATAAAGTGGGCGTGGTAAACAGTACCACTTTAGAAGAAGCTAATAATGAACCCTTTAACTGGATTCGGCAGCGTTCGAGATGGATTAAAGGATATATGCAAACCTCATTGGTGCATATGCGCAATCCTGTGAAGCTGGTGAATAAAATTGGTTGGCGTGGTTTTTTTGGATTTAATTTCTTTGTAGGGTTTACGCCCATTACCTTTTTGTTGTATCCTGTATTATTATCGTTCTGGGTAATCTATATTATTTTTAGTCTCGACTCGGTTAAGGTACTTTTTCCAGACTGGGTATTGTACATTTCCATTTTTAACTTTATTGCCGGAAATACTTTAATGATTTACATAAATATGTTAGCGGTTTTTAAGCGGAGATACTATGAACTAATTTTGTTTGCATTGCTAAATCCTTTGTATTGGCTGATGCACTCTATAGCCGCATACAAGGGTTTGTGGCAATTGATTTATAAACCATTCTATTGGGAAAAAACCAATCATGGACTCACCAAAGTGTCTCATTCTGCTGCGGCAGCCGCAAATGCAAATGCTACCTAATGCAACTTACCAATAATCAAATAAGAATCATCTCTTTGTTGCTGGTACTCCATTATATAGTACTGGCTTGGCTGTTTCATAGAAATGGATATGAACACACCGAAAGATTATTTTATGCTGAAAAATTGAGGTTGCTTTTTGATTATAAAGAAAATACTTTACTTACCCTTGGAACTACTTTTCCTACCACTGTTTTTTTAATAAATGTATTGTTCTCGCCTTTTGGATATTTGTTTGCACCCATTGCTTCTACCATAGTTATCATGTCTTTCTTGTTTTATTTTATGGCCATTGATATTAGAGAAGCTGCCATTCCAGGAAAGACTTTGTTTTTTTGTTTGTTAATATTATTTGTATTACATCCTCAGTTTATTTTTTCAGCAGTTAGTGGGAGAAATATTGCGGCCATTATGCTGGGCTTTTATCTCTTGTTTAGAAGTCTCTTTAGTTACTATAAAAGTCAAACAACTTATTATTTATCGCTGGCAAGTATTTTTTTGGCGACTTTAATTTTTTCCGAAATTAATTTTTTGTGGCTGGTACTTTCCTTTCTGCCATTTGTAGTACTGGTATCTTTAGAAGGCATAAAAGTAGCCAAAGATGAACCCGTAGTATTTCAGTATTATCAAGCCCTGAACAATCGTTCACTGCGAAGAAAACTGGTAAATAGAACCGTTGCCTTGTATTTGGTTTTATACTTGCTTCCCCTTGGAGCAATTTATCTTTTTAGAACCTTAAATGAATCGCATGCAGGCGATCCTACTTATTTCTTAAGTAGTCAATATGCCAACTGGAGAGTAACTGGAACGGCTTCTATTACAAAAATACTAGAGCAAGGCATAGAGGGTAATTTAATGAAACAAACCCAGATAGTGTTTCCATTATTCACCATTTTTTTAGCGCCTATATTTATAGCCGCACTTGCATTTTTTAAGGGAAAGATGTATGAATTATTTACCTTACTTACTCCCTTAATTTTCTTCTCAATTGTGTTAATAGACGCTCAATATTATTTAACCACAGAATATTTTATTATTATTATTGTAATGGCATTTGTGGCATTGAGTTTTACTGCAAAATCGCAATTGTCTAATAAAATAACATCGCTTATTTTATTAGTCGCTACAGGGCTAACTATTGTGGGAGGGGTGTATTATTTTAAAGCCACCAGCGATTTTGAAGAGAAAGATTTTTATACGGTACTTACCAGTCCCGCCGAATGGATAAAACCTAAGAAGGCTTCTGAGGTAAAAATAGTGGCAGAATATATTTCTAGTGTAGTTTCGGCAAAGCGTCCTATTTTAATTGATGATGCGGCAGCCTATCCAATAGTAGCACACCTTAGTTCATTAGAAGGATTGGTAATGCCCATGCAAAAGAATTTTGTTACAGTAATTGAGAATCCTGTTTTATCGGTTGAATTTATTTGCGTAGCCAAAAGAGTAAACCGATTACATAATTTTACTGCCTTAAATGCCTATAATTTAAATATTATGAAAGAGCGGTTGGAATTAAAACCCAGCCGTGTTTTTGAAACCGAAAATTGGATTATATATAGTATTCGTTAATTCCGAATAGGTCTTCCACTTTTAAGCACACTTTGTATTCTTTCTAATGTTTTTTTCTCCCCACATAAGCTTAGGAAAGCCTCTCTTTCTAAATCAAGTAAGTATTGTTCAGAAACCAAGCTTTGTTGGCTTAGGTTGCCACCACACAATACATAAGCCAGTTTACGCGCCACCAGTGCATCGTGATCAGTGGCATAACCGCCTCTCCACATTTGATTGATACCGGCAAGCATTGCCCCCAATCCTGATTGGCCTAGTACTTTAATATCCTTCCGCTGGGTAGGCATTTGATAACCTTGTTCGTGCATAGCCAGCACAGATTTTTTTGCAACTGCAATTCTTCTGCTGCTATTCATTACTACTTCATCTCTACCGGGTAACATAATACCCAAATCAAAAGACTCTTGGGCAGAAGTGGCAACTTTAGCGGTTGCAATAGAGAAGAATCGTTTTTTAAGGGTATTGGTTTCTGGTTCATCTTCGTGCAATTCATCGCTCGCGCGCAAGGCAAATTCTTTGGTGCCGCCGCCTCCAGGAATCAATCCTACGCCCAATTCAACTAAGCCAATATAGGTTTCTGCCGCCGCGCAAATTTTATCGGCGTGTAAATTCATTTCACAACCTCCACCCAAAGTTAAACCATGGGGTGCAGTAACCACAGGTATGCTAGAGTAGCGAAGCCGCATCATACTGTTTTGAAACATGCGAATGGCCATATCCAACTCATCATATTCTTGCTCAATAGCCAGCATAAAAATCATTCCCACATTAGCACCTGCACTAAAATTAGGGCCTTCATTGGCAATCACCAATCCCTTGTATTTTTCTTCAGCAATGCCAATGGCTTTATTCAATCCTTCTAATACTTCACCACCAATACTGTTCATTTTAGTACTCCATTCAAAGCCAGCAACGCCGTCTCCCATATCATACATTTTGCAAGCACTGTTTTTCCAAATCAATTGATCACTGTAATTTTTTAGGATTAAAAATGACTCTCCACCTGGAATTATTTTATATGATTTAGAAGCAGGGTCGTAGTACATTTTCTTGCCCCCTTCTATTTTATAAAAACTATTGGCACCAACGGCAAGCATCTCTTCAATCCATGGAGCAATGGCGTATCCAGCAGTTTTCATAGCAGCAACTGTTGTGGCTACTCCCAATGTATCCCAGCTTTCAAAAGCACCTATTTCCCAACCAAACCCAGCCATCATAGCATCGTCAATTCGATACAATTCATTGCTTATTTCAGGAATACGAAAGGAAATATACGAGAACAAGGAATGGTGAAAGGCACGATAAAATTCACCAGCTTTATCTGTTGCTGCACTCAATATTTTAATGCGCTGCTTTAAATCTTCTATGGGTTTGGCTGTTTCAGTGCTGGCAAATTTTGGTTTTACCCTCGCCCCATATTCCAGGGTGGTTAAATTAAGGGTTAGTATTTCTTTGCCAGCGGTAGATTTTATTTTTTTGAAGAAACCTTGTCCCGTTTTGTCGCCCAGCCATTTGTTTTGAAGCAGTTGTGCTAACCAGGTAGGGGTAGTAAAAATGGTTCTGGCTTCATCATTGGGACAGTTGTCGGCAACACCATTGGCAACTTTTACCAAGGTATCAATACCCACCACATCTGCTGTTCTAAAAGTGGCAGATTTGGGGCGACCAATAATGGGGCCTGTTAATGCATCAATTTCATCAATCGATAATTTTTGTTGATCCATGATATGAAAAACACTCATGATGCTGAAAACCCCTATTCTATTGGCTATAAAGGCAGGTGTGTCTTTACAAAGAACCGTTGTTTTACCCAAGTGTAAGTCGCCATAATGCATCAGAAAATCAATCACCGATTGATCTGTAAAAGGGGTTGGAATAATTTCAAGTAGGCGCAAATAACGGGGAGGGTTAAAAAAATGTGTGCCGCAGAAATGCTTTTTAAAATCTTCACTTCTTCCTTCTGCCATTAAATGAATAGGAATACCCGAAGTATTGGAGCTTATTAGGGTACCTGGTTTTCTAAATTGTTCTACTTTTTCGTAGATGATTTGTTTAATGTTGAGTTGCTCCACTACCACTTCTATGATCCAATCACAACCAGCAATTTCTGGCATATTATCATCAAAATTCCCCGTCTTTATCTTATTTATAGCCGATTTGGTAAATACAGGCGAAGGATTGCTTTTGATAGCAGCTTGTAACGCTTCATTCACCAACTGATTTCGCAGTGCAGGCTGACTAGCGTTTTCAGCCGATGGTGCCACTCTATCTAATAATAGAACTGGCAGGCCAATACCCGCAAAATGACAAGCAATTCTAGAACCCATTACGCCACTGCCTAGGATGGCAACTTTTTTAATTGAGCGATTCATTTGTAAGGATTTAATAGGGTTAAGCAGTAAATTAGTTAGTTATGCAACTATTATTCGAAGATAGTGCAAAACCAGCTTTCTCATTCATATGGGGCAAAAAAAATATCAAACATTTCGGGGGAAGTGTTTGATATTTTAATGGGTCAGCATGCATCAAGGTTTATTCCTCGGAAATTGCTGCACCTTTGTAGGCCAAATATAGGCATACAAGATAAACGGCTAAAAGAAGATAAACTAACATAATCGGGGGATTTGTGTTTACAAATTAGTGAAAAAGAAACATTTATTAGAATAATTCATTTTTTTATTTTTTTGAGATTTCCATTTTAATGGGAAATGCTCGTGCAAATATTGATGAAATGCTTATTGAGTAAGCGTTTTAATTATAAAACGAATAATATTGATTAATACAATTATTTTCTGCAAAAGTTTAAAAAAAGCAGAAATACCAGATAATAGTTAACCTAATTAACCATTATTCGTCCATTTTTTGAGGGTGAATGGGGTTTACCGGTTAAAAATAACCGTTGCTTTGTTTTTATTACCTTTTAAAATTTTACCCTTAAGGATGGCTTGTATTCGTTTATTTTTGTTACATGAATATTTCTCAAGAAACCGTACAGCATTTGGCCCATCTAGCTCGTTTGAGCTGTAAGCCCGTGGAGCTGCTTCGTGTGCAGCAAGATCTGTCTAAGATGGTAGGCTTTATTGAACAATTAGCGGAAGTAGATACTGAGGGGGTTGCCCCGCTTTTATTTATGAGTGAAGCAACCAATATTTGGCGGGAAGATACTATATCAGGAAGTATCTCACAAACCGAAGCATTGCAATCTTCCCCCGTTACCAGTATGGATTATTTTAAAGTGCCCACAGTGATTAAAAAGTAAAATACAGCATGAGCAGCCAATCAATCATACAACTAGATCAAATTCAGAAGAGTTATTTTATGGGCACCCAAGCCATTCCTGTTTTGAAAGGAATTACCCTTTCTATCTACAAGAATGAATATGTGGCCTTAATGGGGCCTTCAGGTAGTGGTAAAAGTACCCTGATGAATATTTTGGGCTGTTTGGATTCCCCCACTGGCGGTAATTATATTTTAAATAATAAGGATGTAAGTAAAATGCCAGATGATGATTTGGCTGAAGTTCGGAATTCCGAAATTGGGTTTGTATTTCAACAATTTAATTTATTGCCTCGATTAAGTGCTGCCGAAAACGTGGCACTACCACTGGTATATGCAGGGGTTTCAAAAAAAGAAAGAATTGAAAGATCAATGAACGCATTGGAAAAAGTGGGACTGGCTGAGCGGAGTCACCATCGATCGAATGAACTCAGTGGTGGCCAAATTCAACGCGTTGCTATTGCACGCGCATTGGTAAACAATCCCGCTATTTTATTGGCGGATGAACCTACGGGTAATTTAGACTCTAAAACTTCAGTAGAAGTGATGGAGATATTTGGCAAACTTCAAGCTGCTGGTAATACGGTTATTCTGGTTACTCATGAAGAAGATATTGCCGCGTATGCACATAGGGTGGTTCGTTTGAGAGATGGGCTGGTAGAAACAGATACCATTAAATAATTCATTTTTCTGGTGTAAAGCTTTGTTGCGTTGAACTATTTAAGGAATGCATTGTATAGTAACTATAACCAACTGTATATGGCATTCAAAATTTATACTAAAACGGGCGACTTAGGAAAAACTTCCTTAATTGGAGGAACCAAAGTGCCTAAAAGCCATATCCGAATTGATACCTATGGTACTGTTGATGAATTGAATTCTTGGGTTGGAGTGATGGGTGATTATTGCTCCGAAATTCATTTAAAACATGTTTTGAAAGAAATACAAGACCGACTTTTTACGGTAGGTTCCTCCCTTGCCTGTGATCCCGACAAAGAGCCTCTGATGAAGATTCCAGATTTAAAAGAAGCCGATATATTATTGCTAGAAAATGAAATTGACGCCATGAATGAGTTGTTACCACCCATGAAATTTTTTGTATTACCGGGGGGGCATTTGGCTGTATCACAATCTCATATTGCACGATGTGTATGCCGCCGTGCAGAACGCTGTTGTGTAAATATGCAGGAACAAGATTTGTTTGTAGATCCGCTGGTGATTAAATACCTGAATAGGTTAAGCGACTACCTTTTTGTTGTATCTAGGTATTTAGCTATGCAACTAGGCGTTGCGGAAATCCCTTGGAAGCCTAGGGTATAACCATTGATCCATCTTTCATATGCAATACCCGCGTGCTCATAGCTGCCAGCTCTTCGTTATGGGTAACAATGAGAAAAGAAGTAGCAAGTGTAATATTGAGTTGTACAAAAAGCTGGTGGAGTTGTTTGGCATTATCGCTATCTAGATTTCCAGTAGGTTCATCAGCAAATACAATAGCAGGTGCATTAATCAATGCCCTTGCAACGGCAACCCTCTGTTGTTCCCCTCCCGATAACTGTTGTGGTTTATGGTGGTGTCTGTGTTTTAATCCCAATAAATTAAGTAGTTCAATAGCCCTATCTCTAACTTCTTTTTTAGGTTTTCCTGCAATCCAACCAGGTATTGAAATATTTTCAAGGGCATCAAACTCAGGTAATAAATGGTGAAATTGAAAAATAAATCCAATGTTTTGATTCCGAAAAGCAGCCAGTTCCTTAGTTGATAAAGCCGTAATGGATTGATTTTTTATCCAAATTGATCCACTATCTGCATTATCCAACGTTCCTAAAATATGCAGTAATGTACTTTTGCCGGCACCAGAAGCTCCAACAATACTCACCATTTCACCTGCTTCAATATGAATATCAACACTTTTTAAAACGGGCAGGTCGCCAAATTTTCGGGTAATTTTTTCTGCTCTTAGCATGAATTGGGTATAATTTCTTAAACAAACCTACAAAAGACTAACCAAACCAGTCGGTTTTAAACATTTCTTTTAAAATGGGTGAAAACTAGCATTTGGTAGTATCATTTATACGGTTACTTTTGCAAAAATAATCGAGACTATGTTTTGGACACTAGAATTAGCAAGTTATTTAGAAGAAGCACCTTGGCCTGCTACCAAGGATGAGCTAATTGATTATTCTATCCGCAGCGGTGCTCCACTGGAAGTGGTGGAAAATCTACAAGAGCTGGAAGATGAAGGGGAAGTATATGAGAGTATTGAAGATATTTGGCCCGATTATCCCAGCCAAGAAGATTTTATGTTTAATGAAGACGAGTACTAATAATAGTGCTTCAAAAATATACAAAAGGCTAATCAGTAAATCTGGTTAGCCTTTTGTATAAAAGGGGGTACTCGGCTATTGTTATTCTGGTTGTTTGAATACCAATTTAAAATAAAACAAAACCAGCGCTAAGCCCAGAACAATTAGGTTGGCAGCAATCACAGGACCGCTCTTTACAGTAGCGGCATAAATAAGCCACACTATACAGCTCAATATTACAATCAAAATCATCCAAATGCTTAGATCTCCAACGCTTTTGGTTTTCCAAGCTTGCCATACTTGAGGTACAAAAGTGATGGCACTTAAGAAGGCGCCCAAATAACCCAAAACTTCATTCCAGTTCATATATTCGTTTCGTTTATTGCTGGTTAGCGATGCCTAATTTTTCCATTACTTCATTGCTCACTCCAGTGGTTGAATAGCCACCATCATGAAATAAGTTTTGCATGGTTACCATTTTGGTAAGGTCTGAAAATAAAGTAATACAATAATTGGCGCAATCTTCAGCACTTGCATTGCCTAAAGGTGCAACGGCGTTGGCAAAGTCATAAAAATCTCCAAACCCTTTAATACCTGTGCCAGCAGTGGTTTTGGTAGGGGATTGAGAAACGGTATTGATCCTTACTTTTTTCTCCAATCCATAGTGATAGCCAAAGCTGCGTGCTATGGATTCCAACATAGCTTTAATATCTGCCATATCAGTATAAAATGGGAAAGTGCGTTGTGCAGCCATATAGGTAAGGGCAACTACACTGCCCCATTCATTAATAGCGTCTAATTTCTTTGCAACAGCCAGCATTTTGTGAAAAGACATGGCTGACACATCAATTCCTTTTGCGAAATAATCATAGTTGGATTCTGTGTAAGGAATTTTTTTACGAATATTTACGCTCATTCCAATAGAGTGAAGTACAAAATCTATTTTGCCTCCTAATACTTGTTGGGATTCTGTAAAAAGATGGGTGAGTTCTTCTACACTGGTAGCGTCTGCGGGAATAATGGTTGACCCAGTTTTTTCCGCCAGCTTATTAATTTCTCCCATTCGCATTGCAATGGGTGCGTTGGTTAATACAAAACTAGCTCCTTCTTCATGCGCTTTTTCTGCCACTTTCCAAGCAATTGAGTTTTCGTCTAGTGCGCCCGTAATGATGCCACGTTTTCCTTTGAGTAAATGATAAGACATGCTGTTGATTTTTTGTATAGTAAATTAAAACTCCAATATACAACTAAGTTTGGAATTCAACCTTTACCCCATCATCTCACCAGCAATTTCTAAAGCAGTGGCTGTTGGTTTTTCTCCACTTAACATTTGTGCAATATTAGTAATACGCTCTTCTTGAGAGAGCAGCCGTATATTGGCCGTAACCGTATTTTTTTCTTCCGATTTATACACAAAATAATGTGCATGGGCTTTGGCAGCAATTTGGGGCTGGTGGGTAATACAAATAATTTGGCGTTGTTCGGTCATTTGTTTCATAATAGCACCCACTTGTTTTGCAGCTTCACCAGAAATGCCTGTGTCAATTTCATCAAAAATAAGGGTAGGTAAATCTATAGAGGCGGCTACTAACGATTTAATACAAAGCATTAATCTACTTAGTTCTCCACCGCTTGCTACTTTTCGAATGGGTTCAAAACGGTTCGTTTTATTGGCATCAAACAAAATATCTACTTGTTCTGCTCCGAATTCAAACAGTTCAACTGGTAGGAGGGATACTTTAATTCTTGCATTGGGCATACCCACTTTTATGAGTAATTGGTTTACCGATGTTTCAAAAGGCAGTACTGTTTTTTCTCTTCCTCTGCTAATGATTTTTGCGGATGCTTGTAAGGAGTTAAGCAAAAGGGTTGCTTCTTTTTGTTTCGCATCAATCTGTTCATCTAGTTGCAGTTTGTTCTGTAGTTGGCTGCCCAAAGATTCTTTTAGTAACAATAATTCGGGGGTGGAATTCACCCCATGTTTTTTAAACAATTTATACCCTTCACTCAATCTATCATTGATCCATTCTGTTCTATTTTCGTTACACTGAATGCCATTATTTAAGCGTTCTATTTCTTCTCCAATATCTTGTAACTCAATCTGGGCTGCTTTCATTCGTTCTTCTAAAAAAGCAGCATTGGGTATTAAATGTTTAATAGCTGCAAGTTGGGTATGGAGTTGTTTTAAATTGGCTATAATAGGATGCTCGGATTCGTTTAAAGTGGTATTAATTTTAGTAAGCGTGGCTTTGATGTTTTCTGCATTATTTAATAATGAAAGTTCTTCATTTAGTAATTCCAATTCATTTTCTTTCAAGGATAATTGGTCTATTTCATGGTATAAAAACAACTGAAAATCGTATTCTTTAATAGCCGCTAATTTTTGTTGTTGTAATAGGTGTAATTCAGTGTTTATAGAAGTCCAAATGCCATAGTTTTTTCTAAAAGTTTGCACCAATCTTTCGTTGCCAGCAAGCGCATCTACAACCGTTCTTTGAAAAGCAGCATCTCCCAAATCTAGGGTATCAAATTGTTGGTGTAAGTCTACCAATAATGCAGTTACTTGTTTTAGCTGTTGTACGGTAGCGGGGCTGTCGTTTATAAAAGCTCGTGACTTTCCATTTACACCAATTTCTCTTCTAATAATTAGCTCTGCATCTTGGTCAAAATCATGGGCCGCTAAAAATTCCGTTACTTCAATTTTATCACCTACCCTAAAAAGTCCTTCAATGGTGCATTTTTTATTTTTCTGTAACAGAACGCTACTATCTAACCTTTCACCTAAAATCAAACTCAATGCACCCATTAAAATGCTTTTTCCAGCGCCTGTTTCCCCGGTAATAATATTTAAGGAAGGAGAAAATTCAACGGTAATTTCTTGAATGATTGCGTAATGCTGTATGGTTAATTTTTTAAGCAAAGCGATACTTTTTATAGGGGTTCTTGGTTACGAACTAGCAAGGTAAGAAAGCTCTTTTACATTGTTAGCATACTTTTTTCTATGCCGCTAAAATCTATTCCCCTTTGCAGCGAGCAATTCCGGCTTTGGCTCTTTGGTCAAGTGAGTTTTTGTATTCATGATCTTCCATTGCAATACACTGCTGGTAATATTGAATAGCCAATAAAGGCTGTGCGCCAGCTTCATAAATTTGTGCTATTTGCAAGGCCGCCCTTGCAGCATAATATTCGTTTCTTTTCTCACCCAATCGAATGGCTATCAGATAGAATTTAATGGCGTCTTCTTTTCTATTTAAATCATCATAAATGCGGGCAACGCGGTAGGTGAATTCTAATTTTTCAGCAGGGCTGGTGAAATTACTATCTGTTTTACCCGCTAATAGTCTTAAGGCTTCTTGATGGTATCCACCGTCATTCAATAAACGCGCTTTTAAAAGGAGTAAGTTGGGCCAGTGTTGTGATTTTGAATCTTTGAATGCTTTTTTATCGGCGTCTGATTCTGTGGATCCCAGTGAGATAACTTTTCGCCTGGCATCTTCCGCTTCTTTTATATTGCCTTGTAAATAATAACACCAACTAATTTTTTGGTAAACGTCTTTTACATAAAACTGGCCTTTAAATTCACTTATAAATTTCTCAAAATATTTAATGGCTTCTTCTGTTTCTAGGTGGTAGAGTTTGGCGTATCCCATTTGAAAATCCCAAGCACCTAGCTTAAGATAATCAGTTGATTTATGCCTGTTGGTAATAATTGATTTTGTTAGCTCTATATTTTTTTCATTAAGTGCAAGATTGGCTGCCATATATGCTTGCAGATGGTTATATACCAAGTCAATTTTTTTTTGCTGTGTAAATGCCAAAGCTGCTTCTTTTTTGTTTTCAACAAAATAAAGCAGATAGGGGTAAATAAAAGAGGCTTCATTAAAAAAAAATTTAGCCCATGAATCGGTACCAGTTGTAAAATTTCTAATTCTTTTCATACCCTCTGTAACAGATCCTTTCATGCCCAACAATGAGGTAAGCCACTTATATCCTTTTGGAACCGTGCCAATGGTTGCTTCTAGTGCTCCGTACATTAAATCATTTGGGGTAAAACTAGGAAAGCGTTGTTTGTTCTGGTTGAGCAGGTGGTAGGCTTTTCTAAAATCCCAACCTGCGTCCCAAAAGCGACCAAATTTAATAGAAACGCAACCTCGTTGGATTCTGATAACTGCCTGACTGTACAAAAAAAAGGGAGAGGATTTTACTCCCATTTGCATTTGCTCAATTCTTTCCTCAAATAATGGGAATAATCGTTTATATTCAGCAGGATCTTCATTTAAAAATAAGGTAAAAAAATCAATATAGTTGTAGAGCAAAACGGGAATTAAATTATTGGGGTTTTGCTCCATTGCTTTTTCTAAAACCAAAACTGCGGGTTTAAATTTTAGCTTAGTAATATCTTGGTAAGCCAGCTGAGAAGGCGTGTTAAAATCAAAATATTTTTGGGCAGAACTGCCTAAACAGAAAAACAATAATCCGTATAAAATCAACACCAATTTTTTCATTATAACGAAAATAAGAAAGGGCAGCCATATGGCTGCCCTTTCTTATGGTAAACTAGTCTTAAACTGTATTATTTAGCTTCTACGGTATCGTTTAAATCGGCATCAACCAAAATGCGACCGCAGTTTTCGCAGACAATAATTTTTTTGTGTAAACGAATTTCGCTCTGGCGCTGGGGTGGAATAGAGTTAAAGCATCCACCACATGCATCGCGTTCTACGGGAACAACTGCAAGGCCATTTCTATAACTCTTACGAATTCTATCGTAACTGTAAATCAAACGCTCATCAATATGGGCGCGAGCATCGGCACTGGATTTGTTTAAGGAGGTTTCTTCTTTCTCGGTATCGGCAATAATTTTTTCGAGTTCTCCTTTTTTGTGATTTAACACACCGTCTTTTACACTTACTTGCTTTTTGGCAATTTCTAAAGATTTTATTTTCTCAGAAAGTTCTTCATTAGCATCGCGAATATGCTTTTCACAGAGTTTTACCTCCAACTGTTGCATTTCTACTTCTTTATTAATGGCTTCAAACTCACGATTGTTTTTTACATTGTCACTTTGCTTTTCGTATTTGGTAATAAGTGCTTCGCTTTCTTTAATGCTGTTTTTCTTTCCTTCTATAAACTCGCTAATGCCATTAATTTCTTCTTCAATACGGGTTTGGCGGCTTTGGAGACCCAATATTTCGTCTTCCAAATCACTAACTTCCATGGGAAGTTCTCCTTTTAAAATTTGTATCTCATCAAGCTTGCTGTCTACTTTTTGTAAACGCAATAGGTTAACTAGCTTTTCTTCAACGGAGAAATCTTTTACAGATGCCATATTAAATTTATAATTAGTAGTTATTGTTCCCTATAAAATAGTGTACTGGATTTGTATCCACACTTGTTTTAAGGACGGCAAAGTTAGGGAAATTAGTGGTTAATATAGAAAAAAGCAGGTCAATTGTGTATTGTTCGCTTTCCCAGTGACCAATATCGGCAATTACCAGTTGTTGATTGGCATTAAAAAATTCGTGGTATTTAATATCGGAACTAATATAAAAATCGGCACCAGCATTACAAGCACTTTCTATTAAAGCGCTGCCAGATCCGCCACAAATGGCTATTTTTTGTACCGGTTTTTGTCTCAATTTAGTATGTTTTATCACTGACAAAGCAAATTCTTTTTTAAGAAGCGTAAGCAGTGCTGTTTCCTCAATTGGGTGGGCAAGTTCTCCCATTAATCCACTTCCAACCGATTGATTTTCATTGAGTAAGGGAATTAAATCGTAAGCGGGTTCTTCGTATGGATGTGCTAACTTTAGGGCAGTTATAATCTTTTTTTGCAAATAGAAGGGTAAAATAACTTCTACTCTTTCTTCTGCAACAGTTTCTCGAATACCCTTGTTGCCAATGGTCGGATTGGCATTTTCACCTGCTTTGAAGCTCCCTAATCCACTGTTGCTAAAACTTGCTTCACTGTAGTTGCCAATATAACCAGCTCCAGCCTTGAAGAGGGCTTCTACTACCTGAGAAGCATGGGATATGGGAACAAAACAAACCAGTTTTTGTAGCGTATTAAATTTGGGTAATAGTACCCGGGTTCTGATGAGCCCAAGCTTTTCGGCAATGGTTTTGTTAACACCTTGTGCAATATTATCAAGGTTGGTATGGATGGCATAAATGGCAATATCGTTTTTTATGGCAAAAATCAACGCCTGTTCAATATAATTTTTACCAATAACTTGTTTGATTCCAGTAAAAAGAATGGGGTGATGCGCAATAACCAAGTTGCAACCTTTTGCTTTAGCTTCTTGTAATACATCAATAGTTGCGTCTAAAGTACAAATGGCACCCGTACATTCCCAATTATCGCAGCCAGTGAGTAAACCAGCATTGTCGTAAGCTTCTTGTAAAGCAAGTGGAGCTATAGACTCTAAGTATTGTAGAATGGTATTTATTTGCATGGTAAATAAATTAGTAAAGCGAAATTAGCTTCAAACTATCTTTACAGCATGGATCAGGGACAGTTTCTTTTTTTGGATGGTAAATTTTCACGCAGCAATTTACCGGTTATTTCGGCTGATAACCGTTCCTTTAGGTATGGTGATGGTTTTTTTGCGACCATAAAATACAGCCATCAAAAAATGCAATTGGCTCAGTTTCAGATGGAGCGAATGATGAACACATTACAGTTGATGCACTTTCGAGTACCTGCTTATTTTACGGAAGCCTATATTCAGTCCGCTATACTAATGCTTTTAAAAAAAAATGGGCACAATAAAATGGCTCGGGTAAGGTGTACCATATTTAGGGGTGATGGAGGTATAAACGACGAGCAAAATCATTTTCCGCACCTCATGATTCAGAGCTGGCCGCTGGATTGTTCTTCAAATACATTAAATAGTAATGGGCTGATGATTGATGTGTATAAAAATGCAGTGAAGTCAGTAGATAGCTTTTCTAATCTTAAAACCAATAATTACTTGCCTTATATTATGGGGGCTATTTGGGCAAAACAAAATTTTTTGAACGACGTGTTAATATTGAATCAAAAAGGTATGATAACAGATAGTAGCATTGCAAATATATTCCTAGTAGTAGGGGGTGAATTGAGTACCCCTCCATTGGAAGATGGCCCCGTAGCTGGTGTAATGCGTAGGTTTGTGTTAGAACTTGCTCATGCAAATGGAATGAGGGTGGAAGAAAGAAGTATGCGACCTGAAGATTTGTTAAAAGCCGATGAAGTATTTTTAACAAATGCCATTTATGGAATGAAATGGGTGAAAGCATATGGCAATAAAACCTATGGATCTAGCTTTGTGGATAGTTTTTTTAATAAAATGCAACAGTTTTTTCACGAATAACATTATTTTCGTATATTCGCACCAAATTAGATTTTGCATTTATGCATTATGTCATCTATTTAAATCAAATTATAATGAAGAACTTTAAAATTTTCTTACTGCTTATTGTATTCCTTGCTGGAATCTCTGCAGTGCAAGCTCAATCCAAAACCAAAAGCACCAAACCGGGTATTTCTGGCGGGGTGTTAGTAGCTGGCAATTTTACTTGGTTTCAAGTGAAGAACCACCCAAGCAATGGCATTCGTTATAATGCTTCTCTAGGATGGGCTGGTGGGCTTTGGTTAAATGTACCCCTCACTTCAAAATTATCTTTTGAGCCACAATTTCAATATTCTGTATTAGATTATTCTGGAAACAACAATGCGGTGAATCAATTTGATGGAAGATTGCAATACCAATCTCTTCCATTATTGTTTAAATACCAAACCAGTCCCAACTTTGCGTTGATTGCTGGGCCTCAAGTGGATTTCCTCAATTCAGCTAAGAATGATGGATCAACTCGATTTTTCAAAAGACAATTTGAGTCAATTAGTACCATCTTAACAGCTGGCTTTGAACTCTTCCCTCGTAATAGGGTTCAAATGTATGGCCGCTATATGTATGGTATTTCTGATCTTAAAGAAGTTACCAATCCAAATAGAGGAGTTGATTTCTACAATCAAGGCATACAAATGGGCTTGAAAGTGAAATTGTATGAGAAGAAAAAAGCGTTGCCACCGCCGCCACCGCCGCCACCAGCTGCTCCTGTTGTAGCTCCTGAACCCAAAGACACCGATGGCGATGGTATTACCGATGATGTTGACAAATGCCCTACTGTTAAAGGCATAGCTAAATACCAAGGATGTCCTATTCCAGACACTGATGGAGATGGTGTGAACGACGAAAATGATAAGTGTATTACTGTTAAAGGACTTGCTAAATACCAAGGATGTCCTATTCCAGACACAGATAAAGATGGTGTGAATGATGAAGAGGACAAATGTCCTACCGTTATGGGATTAGCTCGTTACCAAGGTTGCCCTATTCCTGATACGGATGGTGATGGTATAAACGATGAAGAAGACAATTGTCCTCATGTTAAAGGAACTGTTGAAAACAAAGGCTGCCCTGAATTGGCTAAGCAGTACAAGTTTGATAACAAAAAAGTACTCTTCTTAACTGGTAAAGCAATTTTAACCAAAGCTTCTAAAGTAGAACTTGAAAAAGTGGTAAAAGCCATGAATGAATATCCAAGTCTTAAACTATATGTTGAAGGTCATACCGACAATACAGGTTCTGACAAGATCAATATTCCATTGTCTCTGAAGCGTGCCAATGCAGTTAAAACCTATTTATTCACTCGTAAAATTACCGCTGAAAGAATGCTAACCAAAGGATTCGGAAGCACTATGCCTATTGATTCTAATAAAACTTCAAAAGGCAAAGCAAATAATAGAAGAGTAGAATTCAGTGTAAGAGAAAACTAGGTTCTCTTGAATTTCAGATAATTGAACGGAGGCTGTTTGTAAAAACAGCCTCCGTTTTTGTGTATAACCATGAACCAATTGTAGATTCAACTGTTGCTCATTCAATGAAACCTATCGTTAATATATTTTGGTTCCGAAGAGATCTGCGCTTACACGATAATGTGGGACTATTCCATGCCCTCAAAAGCAATTTGCCTGTACTGCCTATTTTTATTTTTGACAAAAATATTCTCGATAAATTAGCAGATAAAAACGATAGAAGGGTTGCTTTTATTCACGATGCACTGCAAGAAATGCAAGCTGAACTGGAACAGATGGGCAGTAGCTTAGAAATATATTACGGATTTCCAATAGATATTTTTAAAGATTTACAGCTGAGCTATCAGATTGAACAAGTATACACTAATCACGATTATGAACCCTATGCATTAGAACGTGAAGGAGCAGTAAGCTTGGCTTTTCAACAGCAAGGAATTCAGTTCCATACCTTTAAAGACCAAGTGATTTTTGAAAAATCTGAGATCGTAAAAACTGATGGCTTGCCCTACACCGTATTTACGCCCTATGCTAATAAATGGAGGGCTGCGCTAACAGATATTAGTGTAAAAAACTACCAGACAAATTTATACTTTAATCGCTTTTACCAACAAGCTCCTACAACCATTCCTACGCTTGAATCTATGGGCTTTATACCCAATCAGCAAGGCTTTCCTAGCTTGGAATTGAAAGACGAAATAATTAAGCATTACGATAAGAATAGGAATTTTCCGTCTTTAGAAAACGGAACCTCAAAAATGGGTGTACACCTCCGATTTGGCACAGTATGTATTAGAGCATTGGCAAAAAGGGCAATGGAGCTTAATGGTACTTATTTGAACGAATTAATTTGGCGCGATTTTTACCATGCCATACTCTGGCACTTTCCCAAAGTAGGTAAGGGAGCCTGTTTCAAACCCGCTTATGAAAAAATTGAATGGAGAAACAATGAAGCTGAATTTGAGCGATGGTGTAATGGTACTACCGGCTACCCAATTGTTGACGCTGGAATGCGTGAACTAAATTCAACTGGGTATATGCACAATCGGGTGAGAATGATTGTGGCTTCTTTTCTTACCAAACATTTGCTAATTGATTGGCGTTGGGGCGAAGCTTATTTTGCTTCAAAATTACTTGATTTTGACCTTGCTGCCAATAATGGCGGTTGGCAATGGGCCAGTAGCAGTGGTTGTGATGCCGCGCCCTACTTTAGGGTATTCAATCCTTATTTGCAGACTGAAAAATTTGACAAGGAACTAAAATACATTCGTAAATGGGTTCCTGAGTTTCAAGAATTTACCTACCCAAAACCCATTGTGGTACACGAAGTAGCCAGAAAGCGGGTGCTGGAAGTTTATGCAAAAGCGTTGAAAGAAAATTAAATATGAATACTGCTGGCAATTGAAGTTAATACCTCCACTGCTTTTCTGCCTTCAGCTCCCAAATCAATGGAGAAATTATTTACATAAAGTTCAATATGTTTTTGCATGGTTTCATAACCCATTTCTTGGGCATGCTCACACACATACTCTGGAATTTTCGGATAATTTGTAAATGCATATTCAATACTTTTTCGAATTAATAGATCTACTTTTTTAACTACGATAGGGTCAATGCTTTTCTTGGCAATGATTCCTCCTAAAGGAATTGGAATATGTTGAGAAGCTTCCCAAAAAGCACCCAAGTCCATCAATTTCACCAATCCTTTTTGCTCGTAAGTAAAACGATTCTCGTGTATGATTACACCCGCATCAACTTCGCCTGATAAAACAGCGGATTCAATTTCGTTGAATACCTTAAACACCGTATTTTTTGCAGTTGGGAAAGCCATTAAAAAAAGTAAATAGGCAGTAGTATGCTTACCCGGAATTGCAATTTTTAAATCAGCAATCGTCTCTATGCTATGGGCTTTGTTTTGGCTTACCAACAAAGGTCCAACTCCCTTACCCAATGCACCACCACTGTTTAATAAAAGATACTGCTCTTTCACCAAGTGCAGCACCCCGTAGCTGATTTTTGAAAAATCCATTCTGCCCTGTAACGCCCATTCATTAAGGGTTTCAACATCTTCAAGTTGAACATCAAATGAAATTCCCTCCGTATCAATTTTATGATTTACCAATGCATCAAAAATAAATGTATCGTTGGGACATGGCGAAAAAGCGAGTGTATAGTTCATGTATTAAATCTGAAATGGGTAATCTGGTTAATTCATTTTATATAATGCATCAATATAGTCAAGTATGGTCTGGTTGAGTTGGTGAATGGCTTCTTTTATTCTCCAATTGTTTTTATTTCTGTCGCCAATATAGTTAGAGACAGACCGAATTTGAATAAAAGGAATACTCATTGCTTGGCAGGTATAATGCAAGGCAGCTCCCTCCATTCCTTCTAATATGGGATTGTATTTTTCCTGTAAAATGGCGATTCTTTTTTTCTGGGTACTAATTTGATTTACGGTAATGGATTTTACCGTAGGTAGTTTTAGGATGTTGAATTGGGTAAGCCATGGGTTCAATAATTTTCTTTTTTTAAAAGGAGGGTTGTTGCTTTTCTCCAAATTCAAATCAAAGATATCTTTCCACTCACCTCCTTCTTCCACGCCCATATCTCCCAATATTTCCTCATTTACTGCCAATACTTTGCCCAGTGGTAGATGCTTATTAAAACTTCCAGCAATTCCCATCTGAATAATCAAATCGGGTTTCTGCTGCAAAATAAGCTGGGTGAGGCATACCGATGTTGCCAATATTCCCACCCCTGTGGTAGAAAATTCAACTTTTATTTGCTTGGTAACACCTTGGTATCGCTGCTTTAGTTGCATTGAACTAGGCATCCATTCTGCTTCGGTAGCAGCAGTAATTAGGATATGCATAAGTGTAAAGTTGGTGAAAAACGGGGAACTTTCAGAGATTTTGTACCTTTACAAAAATTTTTCAATCGAATGGTGTATTTGACGAGGCAAGAACATTTTAACGCAGCACATAAATTATACAATCCTTCATGGTCAAAAGCGCAAAATGAGGCTGTTTTTGGCGTATGTGCCAATGAGAACTGGCATGGCCATAATTATGATCTTTTTGTAACCATAAAGGGCAATCCTGATCCAAATACTGGATTTTTATTTGATGTGAAAGAGTTGAGTCGCCTCATTAAACTATATGTAATAGACCAACTAGATCATAAAAATTTGAATATGGATGTTTCCTTCATGGAAGGGAAAATGTGCAGTACCGAAAATCTGGCATTGGCTATTTGGAAGGAACTGGCTCCACAGCTACCTAATTCAGTGCAATTACATTGCATAAAACTGTATGAAACACCAAGAATTTATGTGGAGTATTTTGGTGAGGCATAGTTTTTGTTCAACTAAATAGGGTTGTTTGGGTAAATCTGTTGAATGATTCATGATTTTTAAACCAAATAATGGTTTAAACGTTATCTAATATAAGCCACTTGATCAGCACACTTCTGAAACAGTGCTTATAAATGTTTAGCAAAATATGATTTTGTATTTTATTTTTTAGATACTCCGCAAAGTGTGCGCGAAGCTTCAGACTTATTCTGTATGAATAATAAAAGAGTTGTTGTTTTTAGAAAAGAGCATTTTAATGCGGCTCACCGCCTTAACAATCCCTTGTGGACTATAGAGGAAAATAAAAAAATATTTGGACGCTGTAATAATGAACATTATCACGGTCACAACTACGAATTGATTGTGCAAGTAACGGGTGAGATAGATCCTGAAACTGGCTATGTAATTGATATGAAAATATTGAGTAACCTGATTGAAATAGAAATATTGAATAGGTTCGATCATAAAAACCTAAACCTAGATACAGTGGAGTTTAAAAATATAAACCCTACTGCAGAAAATATAGCGGTAGTTATTTATGATTTACTCCGTAATAAATTAAATGCATCACTCGAATTAAAAATAAGATTGTATGAAACAGAACGAAACTTTGTTGAATATCCAGCTTAACGGTGATCAAATTGTTTTTACCGAAGATGAATTGTTAGAAGAGATGGGTGATAATCATATCAGCACATCTATTGACACTCCTATGTTGGATACTGCTTTTGATAAAAGCGAGGATGAAAAAATTGCCATAATACAGGAGCATTTCAAAGCAATTATGGAAACGATGGGCCTGGATTTGTGTGACGATAGTTTAAAAGGCACGCCCAAGCGAGTTGCTAAAATGTATGTGAAAGAAATTTTCAGCGGACTAAACCCTGCTAATAAACCAGCAATGGCATTGTTTGAGAACAAGTACAAGTACAATGAAATGTTGGTAGAAAAAAACATCTCTTTTTACAGCAATTGCGAACACCATTTTGTGCCTATAATTGGTAAAGCGCATTTAGCATATATCAGCAATGGCAAAGTGATTGGTTTAAGTAAGTTGAATAGATTGGTGGAATATTTTGCTAAACGCCCTCAGGTTCAAGAAAGGCTTACTGTGCAAATTGCCAAAGAGTTACAAATAGTATTGGGTACTGAGGATGTTGCCATTGTAATTGATGCCAAGCATTTATGCGTTGCCAGTCGCGGTGTAGAAGACGACACTTCTTCTACCATCACTGCATTTTATGGTGGTAAATTTAAAGAGGAGAAAAGGAAAGAAGAATTTCTCCGTTATCTGGAGTTGAAAACTGAATTCTAGTTCATTGGTTGAACCATAGTGCTCGATCTAATAAATATATTACACGGTTGGCGTAATTGAAGATGATGGGGTTTAATTTAAAAACCTTTATTTTGCTTTTCTAAAAGCAATTGTATGCCAAAACAAGCATTTATTTTTCCCGGTCAAGGTGCTCAATTTTCTGGGATGGGAAAAAACCTATACGAAGCCCATGCAAGTGTAAAAGCACTTTTTCACCGTGCAGATGAGTTACTTGGTTTTAGTATCAGTGATACAATGTTTAATGGTACAGATGATGCTTTAAAGCAAACAAATATTACACAACCCGCAATTTTTCTACATTCGGTAGCCGCTTTTTTAACCATTGAAGGTGTTAAGCCCGATATGGTTGCGGGACATTCGCTGGGTGAATTTTCAGCCCTTGTTGCCAATGGCGTACTGCGTTTTGAAGACGCATTAAATTTGGTAAGCATTCGAGCAAAAGCCATGCAAAAAGCCTGTGAATTAAACCCTTCAACCATGGCAGCGGTATTGAATTTGAGTGACAAACAAGTAGAAGATATTTGTAACCAAGTACAACTAGAAACTGGGGAAGTAGTGGTGCCAGCAAATTACAATTGTCCCGGCCAGTTGGTGATTAGTGGTTCTTTGAATGCCATTGAGTTGGCTTGTGTACGCATGAAGGAAGCTGGTGCAAAACGAGCTTTGGTGTTACCAGTAGGAGGGGCATTTCACTCCCCACTAATGGCATCGGCGAAAGAAGAATTGGCTGCTGCCATTGAATCTACTTTATTTAACCAACCTATTTGTGCCGTATACCAGAATAGTGTTGCAAGGGCTGTTACAGATCCACTTGAAATAAAAGCAAATTTGATAGATCAGTTAACGGGTGCTGTGAGATGGACTCAAAGCGTTCAGCAAATGGTTGCCGATGGTGCTACTCAATTTACTGAATATGGCCCTGGAAAAGTATTGCAAGGATTGGTAGGCAAGATTGCAGGAACTGGAGTACAAGTAAGTGGCGTGAATTAATTTACTGACTTTTATTGTACCCTATTTTAATCCGAGCGCCGTCAATACCCCATCGTCCCAAACAGGGGTGCCAATTCTAGCGGCTGAGGTATAACTGGCTAAGCCAAAATTGTCGTCATAATCCCAAACAGCCCAAGGGATTTTGTATTTCTCCAGCATATTTTTTGCGTCACTTAAAAAACGCAAGCGACTGTCTGGCGGCGCAAATTTTTTATGAACGCCAAATTCATTACAGATTACCATCACTTTTTTTTGAATACTCCAATTGTAAACCTGTTGAATAATTCTGTTCAGCGAATCAATTCCAAATTGTTGCTTCCCATAAAATTCAATTTGATTTTTTACCCCTGCTAAAGTTGCGTTGGCAGCTAAAGTGGCAACGTTTTGTGCATTACCTGGGTAGGGTAAAAAACGAATGCCTGAATAAGGCAAGCCGAGCCAGTCCGCCGATTGATGGGTAAACGTAAAAGGATCGTAGAGATGAAAAGTATAGATGATATTTTTTTGTGTAGAGGGGTTGAGTTGAATAAGATCAAACCAATTGCTGAAATTTTCGGCTGTAGCAATAATAAAATGGTTGGGACTTGCTTCTCTAATAGATTGAATGATTTGTTCTTGAAAAGGCGCCCACCAATTTTTATCAATACCTGCCACCAATTGAGAGGCGCCAATATGTGGTTCATTCCAAATTTCAAAAAAAAGTTTTGAGGTATCGTATTGCTTGAATTGGGTGGCTAAATTTTTCCAAAACTGCCGGAAGGAAGCGCGCGCTAATGGATCAATTGCCAGTCTAGCTTCAAAGTTGGGACCAAAAGAATGCATTTCTATAACTACTGCTAAACCCGAATTTATAATCTGCTGAACAGCCCTATCTACCAATACTAAATTTGCTGGTTGAATATCCGCTATATTATTGGGGCCACTCAATACAGATGGTCCAACAGGTAATCTCACATAGGTAAATCCAGCCGCCTTTATTTGGTTAAAGTGGTGGCTGTTAAAGCGGTTGGAGAATTGTGTTTTATCGGAGAAATCATTAAACCAGTTAGACAAATTAATGCCTTTGGCCAATTGTTTGGTCACCACTGTTTCTGAACTATCGGTAACTTGGTTTTCAGTGGGCGTGCTTTTATTACAAGCACCCAATGAAAGTGTAATTGCCAATACTACCAATATGGAGAAATTTTTATTCATCATGTGCGAATAAATTTACGAATTATATGCTGCAGTTCACCCATTCAGCATCAAAATCTGCATTATACTTTTTATAGAATTGAATAGCGGGTTCATTCCATGCTAATACCTGCCATACAATACCATTCAGTTTTTTTTCTTTGGATTCTTCTATGAGTCGTTCAAAGAGCAGTGTGCCAATTTTTTGTCCCCGCATTTTTTCAGTCACCAAAATATCTTCCAAATACATGCGTTGTCCCTTCCAAGTACTGTAACGAATATAGTACAAAGCAAATCCCTGAACTATTTTAGTATGGTTAGAAAGGTCGGTCTCTTCTGCCACAAATGCCCACCAAACGGGGTTTTCACCAAAACCACTTGTTCTAAAATGCTCCAGACTAACCGTTACTTCATTGGGTGCTTTTTCATAAATGGCCAGTTCTTTAACCAGTTCCAAAATTCGGGGACAGTCGCTTGAAATGGCTCTTCTAATAACAATATTCATATCAAAAGTTCAAAAAAAATGCTAGAATTTTAGTTACGCATTACAATACTGAAAGTGCTTGTTCAAAATCAGCAATAATATCTTCAACTTGTTCAATACCCACACTTAGCCTAATTAATCCGTCGGTTATTTCATATTGTAAGCGTTCTTCTTTTGATAAACCCATATGGCTCATACTGGCGGGATGAGATAAGAGCGTATCGGGTGTGCCGAATGAAATGGCTTTTACACAGAGTTGAAGTTGGTCAATGAATTTACTGCCTGCTTCTATTCCGCCTTTTATTTCAAAGCTCATAAGTGCACCAGCTTGCCGCATTTGTTTACAAGCAATGGCATAATCGGGGTGTGAAGCTAAGCCACAAAAATTTACTTTTTCAACCGCAGGATGTTGGGCTAAATAATTAGCTACCAGTAAGGCATTTTGGCAATGTCTTTGCATGCGAAGCTCCAGCGTTTTTAGTCCATTTAAAAGTAAAAATGCATCAAAAGGATTGCTGTTTCCACCTAATAAAACATGCCATTTCCAAATAGGGCCATTCATTAATTCAAGGTCTTTCCCAATTAAAATACCACCGATTGCATTGCCGTGACCATTTAAAAATTTGGTGGTAGAGTGCATTACAAAGTCAGCACCCCACTTAAAAGGTTGTTGTAAATAAGGGGTTGCTGCGGTATTATCAACCGATACTTTTTTACCTTTACTATGGGCAATTTTGCAGACTGCTTCTATATCAATACAGCGTAGGGTAGGGTTGGAAGGTGTTTCAATATGAATGAGCTGAATGCTAGGATGATCATTCAAAGTTTGTTCTAAAAGTTTTGTATCATTCAGGTTTATTAGTAGGGTTTGAATGCCATTTGTTGCCAATACTTTATGCAATAATTCATGCGTGCCACCGTATAAAGCGCGGTGCGACAATACTATATCACCCGTTTTAAGGGTTGCCAAAAACAAGGTGGTGATGGCGGCTTGTCCGCTGGAATGCAACAGTGCTTTTACTGCTAGTGGATTTCCATTTTGATCTTGTAAGCCAAATGTTTCCAAGGCTGCAATGGTTTCTTCTACGGCAGTAAAACTAGGGTTACCCCATCTGCTGTAAATTTTGGTTTTATCACTTCCGGCAAAACGCGCAGTTCCTTCAGCAGCCGTATCAAAGGTGAAAGTTGAGCTGGCATAGATGGGTGTAAGGTGGGCATGATCTGCTTTATTATTTGCCGATGCATGAATGGCGGTAGAGCCAAATCCTATTAGTTTGTTTATACTACTCATATTTTCATTTAACTCAATAACCCAATAACTTAATAACCAATAACTCAATAACCCAATAACTCAATAACTCAATACGCCCATTTCACCCAAGTTGCGCCCCAAGTAAATCCACCACCGAATGCAGCAAGAATAATATTATCGCCTTTTTTCAAGCGGGATTCCCAATCCCATAAACAGAGTGGTAAGGTAGCTGCGGTAGTATTACCATATTTCTGAATATTAATCATTACTTTATCTTTTGAAAGCCCCATTCTATTGGCGGTTGCATCAATAATACGTAGGTTGGCTTGGTGGGGAACCAGCCAAGCAATATCATCGCCTGTTAAATTGTTACGTTCCAATAATTCTGCACTTACATCGGCCATACCTTTTACGGCAAATTTAAAAACGGACTGTCCTTCTTGGAAGGCAAAATGTTCTTTGGCCAATACGGTTTCCATAGTGGCGGGTTTTAGAGATCCGCCTGCTTTCATATGTAGGAACTGGCGACCGCTGCCATCGCTTTTTAAAATACTGTCTTTAATATAATTTTCTTCAGCGGTAGCTTCGAGTAATACAGCACCGGCGCCATCACCAAAAATAATGCAGGTAGCTCTATCGGTATAATCAATGATGGCACTCATTTTATCAACCCCTACTACAATTACTTTTTTATAGCGGCCACTTTCAATATACATGGCACCGGTAGATAATGCAAATAGAAATCCGCTGCAAGCCGCACTCATATCGTATCCCCAAGCATTGGTAGCACCAATTTTATCGGCAATAATATTGGCAGTAGCTGGAAATACCATATCTGGTGTAACAGTTGCACAAATAATGCAATCAATATCTTTTGGGTTTAAGTTTTTTTTGCGTAAAATTTCCTGAATAGCTGGAACTGCCATATCACTGCTGCCAAGGCCAGGTTCTTTCAGTATTCTTCTTTCTTCAATTCCGGTGCGACTAATAATCCATTCATTATTGGTATCAACCATTTTTTCTAAATCAAAATTAGTAAGTCTTGTTTCGGGAACATATCCACCAACGGAGGTAATTGCTGCGTTTATTTTTTGCATATTTTCAGTTAAGATTCAGTACTATTTCTAAAACGTAAGTAGGGATGATTTTATTCTTTATGGAAGGATTCAAAGAAATAAAAAAGATAGGTAAGATGGAGTGGGTGCACTTAATAACCAATTTATCTGTCAATATTTTTAATAAAGGTAAGTATAATTGACTGCTTTTTTGTAGTTTTAGAGCCATATTATGATAGCATTTGTAAAGGGAATTTTTGCTCTAAAAACACCAGGGCGGTTGGTGGTTGATGTGAATGGCGTTGGATACGAATTACAAATCAGCCTCCACACCTACTCGGCAATTGCCAATTTAAACAATGGAATGCTGTTTACTTACTTGCATATTACTGAAAATGCCCAAACGCTTTTTGGCTTTGCAGAGCAAACAGAAAAAGAACTTTTTTTACATTTAATTGGTGTTTCTGGTGTTGGAGCTTCCACTGCCAGAATGATGCTTTCGGGTATGCGCCCCGAAGAAATTACTCGTGCCATTGTACAGGGAAATACCAAACAATTAGAGGGAATTAAAGGAATTGGTAAAAAATCTGCTGAGCGATTGATTGTAGAATTAAGGGATAAGTTGGGAAAACAAGCTTCAGGCACCATTTTATCTGGATTTAATGTTCCACAAAATGATCTGGATGCAATAAATGCCTTAATTTCATTAGGGATTGGCAAGGCAATGGCTGAATCAGCTATTAAAAAGACCATGCAAAATATTCCAGAAAACAGTTCACTCGAAGAAATTATTAAACAAGCACTCAAAAATATCTAGCTATTGTATTGAGCTCTACCTAACCAAGTTTTACTGTTTTTGCGCAGACTTCTTTATTTTTTTCTATACAGTACCTTCTTTTTGTTGGCAGAGCCGATTGCTGCACAACAGAAAGACTCTTTACGCTATCCCATCAGCGACAGAAGGGGAGACGCTATTTCTTCCAAACCCAAAAACCCTTTTGATATTGTTGATACTTCACTCATAAAACAATCGTTGGAATATGATCCCATTACCAAGCAATATTTTATAAAAGAAAAAATAGGTCGCCTCAACTTTCGCAAACCTTCAGCAATTTCATTTAATGATTTCTGGAGCTTGCAAAATAAAAAAGCAGAGCAAGATTATTTTAAAACCAGATCGGATGCACTGTTTCTGTTGAATAAAAAAACAGTAAGGCCGCCTATGCAAACGTACAATAAATTATTCGATCGGCTTTTTGGTCTCGTTGGCAATAACTTAAACGGAAATAACCTTAAAGTAGATATAAGGCCCAGTGGAGAAGTAAATATATTAGCAGGCTATCAAGGCCAGCATATTAAGAATCCAACGCTTCCCGAAAGAGCCAGAAAAAATGGTGGATTTGATTTTGATATGAATGCCAACTTAAATTTAAACGCTAGTATTGGCGATAAACTCAAGTTCCCCATCAACTATAATACCCTTACCAACCTTGGATTCGATAATCAAATTAAATTCGATTATAAGGGATTGGATGATGAAATTATTAAGAGTATTGAAGCAGGCAATATTTCTTTTCGCTCTCGTGGAACCCTTATACCAAGTGCACAAAATTTATTTGGTATAAAAACTCAATTGCAATTTGGAAAACTATTTGTTACGGCTGCTATTGCCAATCAAAGATCTTCTCGTCAAACACTTTCACTACAAGGCGGGGCATCTACTCAACCCTTTCAAAAAAGGTTGGATGACTATGAGGAGAATCGCCACTTTTTACTTGGCAACTACTTTAGAGAAAATTTCAATAAAACCATGCGCAATCTGCCACTTGTTAATTCACAAGTGCAAATACAACGCATGGAGGTATGGATTACCAATAGAACAGGTGCTACAACAGATGCCAGAGATATAGTTGGGTTGATGGATTTGGCAGAACCAAGGCCTTACAACCCTTCGGTACAGTCACTTACCGCCAATCCTCTGCCTTTTAATGGTGCCAATAATTTATATGCTTCTTTGGCCGCAAATTCCAATGCCAGAAACCCTTCCTTTATAAATAGTTTGTTGTTATCGAAGGGACTTCGTCCCGTTGATGATTACGAAAAAACATTCGCGCGTAAACTCAGTTCCAACGAATATTCTTTTAACCCACAAGCAGGTTTTATTTCTATCAATACCCAGTTACAAGCAGATGAAGTATTGGCGGTAGCATATCAATATACTTATAATGGTCGCGTTTTTCAAGTAGGTGAATTCTCGCAAGATATTTCACTCGACTCTTCTAAAGGAGTTCAAAAAGTATTGTTTCTTAAACTCTTAAAAGCCACCTCACAACGAACAGAATTGCCTATTTGGGATTGGATGATGAAGAATGTGTATTCACTCGATTTGTTTGGTGGTATTGAGCGTACAGATTTTAAACTGAATGTTTTATACGAAGAACCCAGTGGTGGTTTAAAACGATTTCTTCCTGAAACGGCGGCTGCTGTTGATGGACAGCCACTGTTGCGTATACTAAATCTCGATCGACTCAACAATCGCAATGATCCCCAACCCGATGGGGTATTCGATTATATAGAAGGCTTTACCATTTTACCACAGATGGGGCGAGTAGTATTTCCAGTATTAGAACCTTTTGGGCGCGACTTAGACAGTCTCGCTTTTTCGGGACTACCCGCTGCTACCAAACAACGCTATATCTATTACCAACTGTACGATTCCATTAAAGCCATTGCACAAACATTTGCAAACCTCAACCGCTTTATCATGCAAGGTCAGGTAAAGGGCAGTGGCGGTGGATCTGAGATTTACTTAAATACATTTAATATTCCGCCAGGCTCTGTGTCAGTTACCGCGGGCGGTCAAGTTTTACGTGAAGGTGCTGATTATATTGTTGACTATAATTTAGGGACTGTAAAAATTTTAAACCAGGGTATTTTGAGTTCCAGTATTCCAGTAAATGTTTCCTTTGAAAACAATATTGGCTTTGGTATTCAACAGAGAGGATTTGCTGGTTTGCGGCTTGATTATATGGTGAATAAAAAACTATCGCTGGGTGCTTCAACCGTTCGTTTGGGAGAGCGACCTTTCTTTACCAAAATGGGTTATGGGGATGATCCCATTCGGAATACCATGTATGGAATTGATTTTAGTTATCGTTCAGAATTACCCGGACTAACTCGCCTGCTAGACAAATTGCCTTTTTATACCACCAAAGCAAAGTCCTCTATTAACGCCTATGGTGAAGCAGCTTTTCTTAAACCGGGCCACCCACCTCAAATTGGGAAAGATGGACAGGGGCTTATTTTTATTGATGATTTTGAAGGAACGCGTGCTGCCATCGACCTTCGTTTTCCCTTTGTAGCTTGGTCGTTGGCTTCTACACCACAAGGCAATAATCGTTTTCCCGAAGCAGCATTGAGCGACTCTATTGATTACAACCAAAACAGGGCCAAATTTGCTTGGTATAATATTGAACCCAACTTACAAGATAAAAATAGTCCCAATAACCCACTGCGTAGAAACCTTGCAGAGTTAAGCGATCCAAGGGTGCGACAAGTTTTTACCAATGAATTATTTCCACAACGTACTACCAATATTACCGATGTACAGGCAGCAACATTTGATCTTGCTTTTTATCCGAGAGAAAAAGGACCGTATAATTTTGAGACCTCACCAACGCAAATCAATGCGCAAGGAAAATTAAGCAATCCTGCAGCACGTTGGGGAGGTATTATGCGGGCGATAGACCAGACTGATTTTGAAACCAACAATATTGAATTTGCAGAGTTCTGGATGCAGAATCCATTCATCAATAACAATGCAAGCAGAGGTGGTAAGTTTATTTTAAATTTTGGAAATATTAGTGAAGACATTTTAAAAGATGGGAAACGATTTTATGAAAATGGTTTGAATACTCCCACAGTGCCCGCAGCGGTAGATAGTAGCAATACCTGGGGAAAGACGCCCATAAATCCCATTCAAATTACGCAGGCATTTAGTAATGATCCCAATGACAGGCCTTTTCAGGATGTTGGCTTTGATGGTATTGATGATAATGCCGAGCGCAGAAAGAAAAATTATATTCTGCAAAGGCTGGCAAATAATTTTGGTGTAAGCTCAACAGTTTACCAACAAAGTCAACTAGATCCTGCAAGTGACAATTATAAATGGTACAGAGATCAAAGTTTTGATGCATTGGGCATGGGCATACTTGGGCGGTATAAAAATTTCAATAATCCACAAGGGAATTCACCCGTGGCCACTACAGGTGGTCAGTTCACTTCTGCTGCAACACTATTTCCAGATAATGAAGATTTGAATAGAGACAATACCTTAAATGAAACTGAAGCATATTATGAATATGAGATACAGCTACAGCCAGGCATGGATGTAGGTCGCACTCCTTATATCACCGATAAACGAAGGGTAACCGTGAACTCTGCTGATGGTATTACTAGAACAGAAGAATGGTTTTTGTTTAGAGTTCCCATTAAAGGATATACCCGAAAAGTGGGAAATATTCCCGATTTTAAATCGATTCGTTTTGCCAGAATGTATATGACCGATTTTGAAGATTCAATTGTATTGCGTTTGGCAAGATTAGATTTGGTGAGAAACCAATGGCGGCAGTTTATTTATAATGTAGACACAACAGGATCTTATACGCCCATTTCCACTGCTGGTGGTACAACATTGAATACATTGGCAGTTAATTTAGAAGAGAATAGCAGTAGACAGCCTGTGAATTATATCATGCCTCCCAATGTAGAACGTGTGCAGTTGTTGAGTAATAACGGAGTAAACTTACAGCAGAATGAACAGGCCATCAGCATGCGTGTAAATAATCTAGCCAACGGAGAAGCGAGGGGTATTTTTAAAACCTTGAACTTAGATATTCGCCGCTACGCCAACCTATCTATGTATTTGCACGCAGAATCAATTACGGCACAAAGGGTGGTAAAAGACAATGAGCTAAATGCAATCATTAGAATTGGTCAGGATTTTTTAAACAATTACTACGAAATAAAAATTCCTTTAAAAATAACTCCCCCAGGCACTTATCCGAGGGGGCAAGAAGAGCGCGTTTGGCCGATAGAAAATAATATTGATTTTGCATTGCGTGAATTAATAGATCTTAAATTAGATCGGAATAATGCAGCGGCATCTCTTACCCGTATTTTTAGAAAACAAATTGGTAATAAATTATTTTCTATCATGGGCAATCCCAATCTTGGTGAAGTGCGTGGTATTTTAATAGCGGTTGAAAATGCAAAGCGGCCAGATAATACAGCTTTGAGTGCGGAAGTATGGGCCAATGAATTAAGGCTGGCGGGCCTAGATGAGAAAGGTGGAGCCGCCGCCCTTGGTAGGGTTGATTTAGTGCTGGCAGATTTGGGTACACTCTCTGTTTCAGCCAATACCTATACCCAAGGCTTTGGTACCATAGAACAAAGGGTAAATGAAAGGGCAAGAGACAATTTATTTCAGTTTGATATAGCTGCTAATATTGACGCTGGGAAGTTGGTTCCAAAAAAAGCTCGATTGTCAATCCCCGTTTATGCTAGTATTAATAGAACCACCCTTACACCTGAATTTGATCCTTATGATTTAGACGTTCGGTACAAAGAAAAATTCAATCGCACACCCGCTAATTTACGCGATTCCATTCGCAGGGCTGCGGTAGACGAAACCACCATTAAAACCATCAATTTTACCAACGTGAAAGTGATGCCAGGAAAGGGAAAACCGCATTTACTCAGTTTAAGTAATTTTGATTTTAGTTATACATTTTCTCAAACAGAACACAATAGCCCCGTTATTTTACAAAATAAAATTACGCGACAACGAGGAGCGATTGGATATACTTATGTGGGACAAAATAATTTTAAAGAACCCTTTAAAAAATTAATTAAAGGCAATTCTGCTTGGCTGGCTTGGATTAGAGACGCTAATATTAATTTAAAGCCCTCATTCCTCAGCTTTAGGGCAGACGTGAACCGTCAATTTGGAGAATTTATTCCGCGCATTGTAAATACATTCAGCAGTAAGGTAGATCGGGTTGATACTACTCACGACAAGTATTTCACATTCGATAGAACCTATAATTTGCGATGGGATCTTACCCGATCTGTGAACCTAGATTTCAATGCTATTAACAATGCAAGGGTAGATGAACCATTTGGTAGAATTGATAATGCTGCTAAGAAAGATACCTTGAAAAATAATTTCTTAAATGGGGGTAGAAATACTTTGTACCAACAGAAAGCATTGATGAACTACAATATTCCACTCAATAAATTTCCTTTTGCTGACTGGATTACGGCTCGTTACAGTTACAGTACTTCTTATAGTTGGATAGGTGCCAGTCGCATTGCAGTAAACCTTGGTAATACCATTGAAAATTCACAAGAGAATAACTTGAATGCGCAATTTAATTTTGGCAACCTGTATGCCAAATCAAAATGGTTAACTGCCATTGATAATATTCCAGCGCCTACCAATAAAAATGAGGCAACAGGTGGAAATAACCGAAAAAATTCTGGTGCTGCGGGACCATTATCTGTATTGCCAACCAAGCAAGAAGTAATAGAAGGGTTGGTGGGGCAGAAAAGAATACTTGCCATAAAAAAATGGAGACAGCAAAGAAGAGATATTCGTATTGGGGAGAAGTTAAGCCGACAATCAACCATGTATGAACTCAACGGATTAGAAAGAACTGCGGGTAAATTCGTGACTATGTTTCGGAATATTTCTGTGAACTATGGAGAGAATTTCAGGAGTCGCTTACCGGGCTATATGGACAGTACACAGTTTATTGGACAGAACTTTAAAACGATGGCGCCCGGGCTCGATTACGTGTTTGGTAAACAACCCGATGCTGAATGGATTAATGGAAAAATCAAGAAAGGATTATTATCAAAAGACAGTACGTTTAACTTTTTATTCCGCCAAAGTTTTGAACAAAGATTGAATATAACGGCGCAGATAGAACCGGTTAGAGAACTAGTGATAGATATTAATTTAGATAAAACATTTACCAAAGATTATTCTTCTTTAATAAAAGACACCACTGGAACAGGAAATAATTTTGGGCAGTTGAATCCCTTATTCAATGGGGGTTTCAGCGTTTCTTATATTGCGTTTAATACTTTGTTTGGTCAGCAAAACCCGAATGAATTGTCCACCACGTTTAAGCAGTTTGAAGCCAATAGACTGGTAGTATCACAAAGAGTGGCTGCCTTGAATCCATATTGGCAGTCGCTCCCCAATAACCAGAAATTTTCAGTAGATGGATATGCTACTGGTTACAACAGATATGCACAAGATGTATTAATTCCCTCCTTTATTGCTGCATATACTGGTAAGGATGCCAATAGCATTGCATTGATAAAAGATGGTGCAAAAAGTATTAGTGCCAATCCATTTCGAGGAATTATTCCAAGACCCAATTGGAAACTAACGTATACAGGGTTGAGTAAAATTCTAGCACTGGCAAGTATCTTCTCTAATTTTACTATTAGTCACGGTTATAATGGTCAACTTAGTATGAATAGTTTTAACAGTGCGTTACTCTACCAAGATCCATTTAGGTTGAGTGCGCCAGGATTTATAGATACAACGAGTGGAAATTTTATACCCTTTTTTCTAGTACCGAATATTAGTATGTCAGAAAGATTTGAGCCTTTGTTTAAAATTGATTTTACTACTATTAGTCAATTTAATTTTAATTTAGAATTTAGAAAAAGCAGACAATTAAGTATGAGTTTAATTGACTATCAGTTGAGTGAAAGTAGGAGTACCGAGTGGATACTTGGAGTAAATTGGCGAAAGAGTGGGTTTAAATTACCCTTTAAAATACCGGGTATGAAGGGCAAAACATTGCAGAATGATTTAAATTTCAAGTTAGATATTTCAATGCGTGATGTGAGTATCAGTAATAGTCGCCTCGACCAAGCAAATGCGTATGGAACGGGGGGGCAAAAAGAAATTACCATACAACCAGCCGTTGATTATGTATTGAATAATAGAATCAATATTAAATTCTTTTTTGATCAACGCCGTGTAACGCCTTATATATCTACTTCTGCGCCCATCACCAATACAAGGGCAGGCGTGAATGTGCGAATATCGTTGGCGCAATAAAAAATCCCCTTTGTAAAACAAAGGGGATTGACGAATTAGTTTTTTCTGAAAGCCCACTTACCCATTTCTTTCCAACTCACTTTTTTTCCGTACATTAAAATTCCTGTACGGTAAATTTTTCCACTCAACCAAGTGGTGAGTAAGAACCCACCGATTAGGGAGAGCATACTTAATGCTAGTTGCCAGTAAGGAACGGTGCCAGGAATTCCGTAAGCAATTCTGGCCATCATTACCATGGGAGAGCTGAAAGGGATGATGCTAGCCCAAGTAGCAATGGAAGTACTTGGATCTTGCACTGCATTACTCATGATGATGAAAGAAAAAATAATAGGCATGGTGATGGGCAGCATTAAAGATTGTGCGTCTTGAGGATCTTCATTAACCACACTACCAACAGCCGCAAATAAAGAAGCATAAAAAAGATAACCCCCTAAAAAATAAAAAATAAAACAAGCAATAATAACCGGCCAGTTGGCGGTACTCATGGTATGTTGCAGTTTGTAAATTTTCTGAGCAGCATCACCAGCTTGCACCATGCCACCCGTAGGAATTTGTCCATTCGTTTGCTGCAAAGCACTCACCTGTTGCATTACATCGTGGGGAATAAAAAATTGGGCGGCAGTGGTGAGAATGCCAATTAAAATAATCCACATAAAAAATTGGGTTAAACCTACTGCGCCAATGCCAATTATTTTACCCATCATTAATTGAAAGGGTTTCACGGAGCTAACCATAACTTCGGCAATGCGATTGGTTTTTTCTTCCATTACTCCACGCATAACCATAGCACCATAAATAAACATGGTAATATAAATAAGCATACCACTTCCAAAGCCAATTCCATAGGACAGAGCGGCATTACTTTCTTGAACAGTATCGCCTTTCTCTTCCATAGATTTTAATTCGGCAAACTGAGATTTGCTGCGAATGGAATCGAGCTGAGAACGTTGTATGCCAGCATCTTGCAGCATCTTATCTTCAATGGCTTCATTAATTTTATCGCTGATATTGCTTTCGGTATTCAGCCCTAGTCGCTTTTTAGAGCGTATGGTATAGTTTACTTTAGCAGTACCTTCAAACTTAGGAATGAGAATAATATCGGTAAAGCCTTTGGTAATATAATTAGCGGTATCTACATTTTCGGGAAATACAAAATTAATTTCTTTGGTATTTTGTAAGTTAGATTTAAAGAAACCATTCTGGTCGATCACTGCAATTTTATGTTCATCTTTTCCGCTGATAGATAGGAAGGTAGCACCAGCAATAAAGCCCACCATAATAATGGGTGTGAGTAGGGTAGTGAGTAAGAAACGTTTATTTTTTACCCTGCTGAGGTATTCTCTTTGTATGATGATAAAAATTTTGTTCATAATATTTTTATTGATGGTAATGGAGTAAAGTTTGGATGATTAGTTTTCTGAACGCTCAAAAGCCCTAGCTGTTGCTTTTGTACCTTCTACTAAATGGATAAATATTTCGTTAAGGGTAGGCAGAATTTCACGGAAGGATTCAATACTATGATCCTGTTGTAAAAAATATTTCAGCACGTCATTGCTTTTAAAATTTTCATTTATTTGAACAATCAGTTCATTTCCTTTTTGTTCTATAATATTAAAAGCAGAGGAATTCATTTCATTGGGTAAAGCCGAGAGTTGAATACTGAATTTATTTTCTTTGAATTGTTGTTTAATATCAGCAACCGTACCGTCTAACACTTTCTTGCCCAAATTCACCAGTACAATATGGTCACAAATTTCTTCCACCTGCTCCATGCGGTGGGTACTAAAAATAACGGTACTACCTCTTTGCGCAAGGCCATAAATTTCTTCTTTAATTAAATTGGCGTTAAGCGGATCCAGCCCACTGAAAGGTTCATCAAGTATAATCAATTTAGGCTCGTGTAAAACGGTGGTTACAAATTGTAATTTCTGACTCATGCCTTTGCTCAGATCCTCCACTTTTTTATTCCACCAGCTTTCCATCTCCATGCGCTTAAACCAGAATTTTATTTTTTGCATGGCATCGGATCGGCTAAGTCCCTTCAGCTGAGCCAGATAAAGTGCTTGCTCGCCGATCTTCATTTTTTTATACAAGCCTCTTTCTTCTGGCATATAGCCAATTTTAATGATATCGTTGAGTGGATCAAAAGCATTTCCATCAAACTGAATATTTCCACTATCGGGATAGAATATACCTGTGATCATTCGGAGCAGTGTTGTTTTACCAGCACCATTGGGACCAAGTAGTCCGAATATACTCCCCTGTTCAATGGAGAAGCTGATATCATCAACAGCTTTTTGTGAAGCATAATGTTTTTTTAGATTGGATAAACGGAGGATTTCACTCATGGGTTATAAAAGTTTAGGTAAATGTCTATTAATTTCTAATAACGTTCATCATATTCTTACAATCGGCAATTAGATTATCAATATTTTTACAAGATAATTGAATTGATTGAGTTATTTGTTCACTAGGTTCTAAGTAGTTCAATCCGACTATTACAATAAATTAAATAAAATGCGGGTAATAAAGCGATTGATTTTTACAAGTCTACTCTTAGTAATAGTAGCAGCACTGAGTAGTTGGGGTTTTCTGGTGCATAAAACCGTACACCAGTTGGCCATTTACCAGTTACCTGCTGAAATGTCCACTTTTTTCTACAGCAATATGGATAAGTTGGTTTATGATGCGGTGCGGCCAGATATTAGGAGGAATGCCGACAGTTTGGAAGCCCCCAAGCATTTTATAGATTTAGAACCATACGGAGAAAAAGCGGCGTATAGAATGCCGGTGAAATGGGAGGATGCAGTTACCAAGTACAGTTTTGATACTTTATTTGTGTATGGATATGTTCCTTATCATATTATTTGGATGAAGGAGCAGCTAACCAAAGCCATGCGCGAAAAAAATAAGGACAGTATTTTATTTTATGCAGCAGATATGGGTCATTATATTGGTGATGCCAATGTGCCATTGCATACATCTATTAATTACGATGGACAGTTAACCAATCAAAAAGGATTGCATAGTCTTTGGGAATCTATGATTCCAGAATTGCAAATTGAAAATTACAATCTTTACAGCAAGCACAAGGTTAGGTATTTGCGCAAGCCTTCACAAGCTATATGGAAAGCCATTCGTAGGGCGCATGAATTATTACCTGATTTGTTTGCAAAAGAAATTGAAGTATCTCAACAGTTTACAGAATCGGAGAAATTTAGGGTGCAGGAAAGGAGGGGTAAACCCTATAAGAGTTATACGCCAGCGTTTGCAAAAGCGTATGCGGCAAGTTTAAAAAATACCATTAATGAGCAGTTGATACATTCTGCTGATTTAATAGCTGATTTTTGGTACACCTGTTGGATTGATGCGGGAAAGCCAGCACTGGGTGAATTAGTGGGCTGGGATGAAAAAAAACAAAGTGCTTACCAACAAGAGCTGGAATATTATCAGCGCAATACATTAATTAAGGAAGGAAGGTTGCAAGCCAGAAAAAATATGGGCGGGGCTTCGGAATAGTTTATTCAAAACTGGTATGAATTTGTAGGGCCAGTTTTTGTCCATCCATTGCTGCACTTACAATACCACCAGCATAACCAGCACCTTCACCGCAGGGATATAGATTTTTTATTTGTGGGTGTGAGAATGTGGTAGGGTCTCTAGGAATTCTAATAGGGGAAGATGTTCTGCTTTCAGTAGCAACTACTACGGCTTCGTTGGTGAAATATCCGCGCATTTTTTTACCAAAACTGGCGAGTCCGCCTTGTAGACTTTTTAAAATAAAATCAGGTAGAACGGTGCTTAGATCGGCAGATACGAGTCCGGGTATATAACTAGAATTGGGTAGGTTGGTAGATAATTTATTGTTGCAGAAGTCTACCATCCTCTGAGCGGGCGCAACCAATTGTCCCCCACCTGCCATAAACGCTTTTTGTTCAATAGCTTGTTGGAAGTGGAGAAGAACGGTAGACGGTACACGGTGGATGGTAGACGGTAGCGGGTTTTGTTTAAAATAAGCAATGGCATCTGCCTCAGAAACCTGAACCACCATACCACTATTGGCAAAGGGATTGTTTCTTTTACTGGGGCTCCAGCCATTTACAACCAGTTCACCGGGATTGGTAGCTGCGGGGGCAATAATACCACCGGGACACATACAAAAGCTGAAAACACCTTTATCATTTACTTGTTCCACCAAATTATAAGAAGCAGGAGGCAGGTAGGGATCACGGATGGCGCAATGGTATTGAGCAGCATCAATAATAGTTTGTGGATGTTCAATACGGATGCCCAGTGCAAAAGGTTTTGCTTCAATCAAAATATTTTTATGAGCTAGTAAATGAAAAATATCTCTAGCGGAGTGGCCGGTAGCGAGTAGGTAAGCGTCGGCTGTAAATTCATCCCCATCGGCGGTAATTATTTTTTTTATTTCGTCATTTTCAAGTTCAAAGTCCACCAATTTTTTTTCGAATAGTACGAGTCCCCCACAGGCAATGATTCGTTCCCGCATGGCGGTAATAATTTGTGGTAGTTTGTTGGTGCCAATATGAGGGTGAGATTGGTAGAGCACTGTTTCATCGGCACCGAACTGGTAAAACAGTTGCAGCACTTTATCAATATTACCTCTTTTGCTGCTGCGGGTATACAATTTACCATCGCTGTAAGTGCCGGCGCCGCCTTCACCAAAGCAATAATTACTTTCGGGGTTTACCAAGCCTTCTTTATTCATACGGGCAAGGTCTCTTCTTCTAGATTTAACGTCTTTACCTCTTTCTAGAATAATGGGTTGAATGCCCAATTCTATCAATTCAAGTGCGGCGAAAATGCCAGCGGGGCCAGCGCCGATGATGACTACTTTTTTAGCATTGCTGGGAATTGTATTAAAATTTACTGCGATTCTATTTCTTACCAGCGTAGGTTCGTTGATAAAAGCTTTGAGGGAGAGGTTGATCCAAGCTTGTTTGCTTCTAGCATCAATAGATTTTTTGGTAATAAAAAAACCATTCACAGCAGCAGTTTCAATACCTGCGGAGTTGGCAATAAAAGATTTAATGGTATCGCTGGAGGCGGCTTCTTCTGGTTTTAATTTAAAAGAAAAATCTTTTTGCATACTGTTGGGTTCCGACGTTCTGATCTTCCTCCGTCTAATTAGAATGGCAAATCATCTACTATATCATCCGCAGGGGGTATATCGTTGTAGTTGCCGGCAGGAGGCATATCGGAATCACTAGAAAGTTTTAGGGTTTCCATTCTCCAAGCATCTAGGTTGGTGATATAATTTTCTCTGCCATCTTTCATCCATTTAGAGCCTTTGATATTGAACATTACTTTTACTTCATCGCCCATATTAAATCGGTCGGGCATAGCTGTTTTGTCTTGCACACACTGAAATTTAACGTAATTGGTAATGGATCTACCGTTGATGTCTTCGGTTTTTTCAATTACAAATTCGCGGGTTTTGAATGATTCAGTGCGTTGAACAATATCGTAGCGGGCAACCAGTTTGCCATTTATTTCATAACTCATGGTAGGTAATTTAGTGCAGCAAAAGTAGGGGTAAATAAGACCCCAGTAAAAAAATCCGTCACAATAAATATTATTGTACCTTTCTATATTACCAAAAGCACCACAATGGTTGGCAGGATACTAGTATTCATTATTTGCTTAACAAGCGTATGTTGTAGTGCGCCTAATTTACCTATAACGGTCTCGCACCAGCAATATAATGTAGGGAAAAAATTAGGTAAGGATACGGCTATGATGCAAATGCTTCAGCCTTATGCAGCGGAAGTAAAAAGGACGATGAGCGAAGTGATTGGTTTTGCAAATACTACCCTTTATAGAAAGCAGCCAGAGAGTGGGTTGGGTAATATGATAGCGGATTGTATGCGGAAGAAGGCAGCTGAGAAATACGCTAAAAAAGTAGATATAGGGTTGATAAACTATGAGGGTATTAGAGCCCCAATCAATAAAGGGAATATAACGGTAGGATCGGTATTTGAGGTAATGCCTTTTGATAATATATTAATACTGCAAGAGTTGAGTGGGGTAGTATTGGAGAAATTAATTCAGCATACTGCTTCTATGGGAGGATGGTCCGTTTCTTCGGGATCTGGGTATAAAATAAAAGATAGAAAAGCGGTAGATATTATAATAGATGGAAAACCGCTCAATTTAAAATTGATTTATACCATTGCCAACACAGATTATATTGCAAATGGAGGTGATAATACAACCGTGTTGAAGGGCACGGCGCAACAAAATAAGGGGTATTTATTGCGGGATGTATTAATAACTTATATAAAGGAAATTACGGCTGGTGGGAAGCCAGTAGAGGCAAGGATTGAAAACAGGGTAATTCAATGGAATGAATAGAAGAAAATTTATACGGGAAACGGCATTCACGGGCGGCGCATTATTGGCGTCTAGTGCTATTGGTGCATCCATACCTGTTCAGCATGCGCTCACTATTTTGCATACGAATGATGTTCATAGTAGAATTGACCCATTTCCAATGGATGGCAGTAGAAACCAAGGATTGGGGGGCGTAGTAGCAAGATCGGCCATCATTCAAGATATAAGAGCTGAAACGGAGCAGGTATTATTATTAGATGCGGGTGATATTTTTCAGGGAACACCTTATTTTAATTTATTTAAGGGAGCGGTAGAAATAAAAGCCATGAGCAAAATGGGTTATGATGCAATGACTATTGGGAATCATGATTTTGATGCGGGCATAGAGAATTATGCCAATCAATTAGAACACGCAAATTTTCCCGTAGTAATTTGTAATTATGATTTTACTGGAACGGCAATGGAAACAAAATACAAGCCATATATTATTCTTGAAAAAGGAAAATTGCGGGTAGGAATATTGGGAGTAGGAATAGAGTTGGAGGGAATAGTGGCCGCAGAAATGTATGGACGCACCCAATATCAAAATCCAATAACGGCAGCCAATGCAACTGCGGCAATACTAAAAGAGAAAAAATGTGATATGATTATTTGTTTATCGCATTTAGGCGATAAATATCAAAATGAAGAGGCTGGAAAAATGAGTGATGAAATTTTAGCAAAAGAGAGTTACAACATCGACTTGATTATTGGGGGGCATACCCACCGATTTTTTGAGCAGCCCAGAAGGTATAAAAACAAGGTGGGCAGTGATGTTTTAGTGAACCAAATGGGCTGGGGAGGCATCCAGATGGGAAGAATGGATTATATTTTTTCAGGAAAAAATGGCGAAAAACGCTCAAAAGCCCATACTGTGGTAGTGACCAAAAAAACAAGCGAATAAAAAAATTTTTTTTTCAACATAAAGTCTACATATTCGCAGCCCCATTTTATTTTTTTAAAACATATCCACATATGGGGAAAATAGAATAACTTGAACACCAGACGAGAATAAAAGGTATAAAAATATAAAACTGTTCACATAATTGAGTATGGCTAAGAACGCGGAAACTATTTGGGTAGATTGTTTAAAAATCATCAAGGACATTGTAGAATGGCAACATTTTAAAACTTGGTTTGAACCGATTACACCTGTTGAATTAAAGGGCAATATCTTAATGATACAAGTGCCTAGTCAATTCTTCTATGAATATTTAGAAGAACATTATGTAACCTTATTGGCAAAAACCTTAAAGCGAGAATTGGGCAAAGATGCTAGGCTTGAATACCGTATTATGGTAGACAGTGGTAATTCTAATGGAAGAAATGGGTCAATGGATTTGCCTGCACGCGGAGCCAAGTCAATCAATAACAATGAAATGAATTTTCCTTTGGTAATAGATAATCCAGTTAAGAATCCTTTTGTAATTCCCGGGTTGAAAAAAATGCAGATTGATCCTCAGCTCAATCATATGTATACATTTGATTCATTTATTGAAGGCGATTGTAATAGGGTAGCGAGGAGAGCGGGTAAAACGGTTGCGGAAAAGCCAGGCGCTAATTCTTTCAATCCATTGGTAATATATGGTGGTGTGGGATTGGGCAAAACCCATTTGGCGCAGGGAATAGGCAATGAGGTAAAGCGATTGCATCCCTCAAAAGTGGTATTGTATGTTAGCAGTGAAAAATTCATAAATCAGTTTCAAGATCATAGTCGCAATAATGCCATCAATGATTTTATTCATTTTTATCAGTTAATAGATGTGTTGATTATAGATGATGTACAATTTTTCAGTCGCGCCGAAAAAAGTCAGGACGCATTTTTTGCCATCTTTAATCATTTGCACCAGAGTGGAAAGCAGTTGGTATTAACATCGGATAAGCCGCCTAAAGATTTAGATGGCATGCAAGAAAGATTGTTGAGTAGGTTTCGTTGGGGTTTGAGTGCCGATATTCAAGTGCCTGATTATGAAACAAGGATAGAGATCTTGGAGAAGAAGATGAAGAATGATGGGTTGGATATGCCCAAGGAAGTGGTAAAATATGTTGCTTATAATATTAATACCAATGTACGTGAGTTGGAGGGAGCATTAATTTCATTGTTGGCGCAATCTTCATTAAATAAGAAAGAGATAGATGTGGAGTTGGCGAAGAAGGTATTGCGCAATTTTGTGAAGACGAGCAGCAAAGAGATTACTATAGATGCGATACAGAAAATGGTATGTGAGTATTTTGATGTGCCTTATGATCGTTTATTGCACAAGACCCGTAAGCGGGAGATTGTGCAGGCAAGGCAGATAACGATGTATTTGGCAAAGGCGTTTACGAAGAATTCACTGAAAACGATTGGAGAGCATTTTGGTGGAAGGGATCATACTACGGTAATCCATTCTTGTCAAACTGTGAAGGATTTGATGGATACGGATTCTATTTTCAGGGAGAATGTGATGGAGTTAACGCAGAAAGTGCAGTTGGCGGCTATGTAGGGGTTGAAAAGAGGGGTAAAAAATAGTTGCATCCTGACTGGAAACGGTCGGGATGTTTTATTTTCGGTTTTTACCAATCAATTTTTGGCAGTTCCCCCTTGGAAACTTATTTTTGCAACCCTCTCTGAAAAGAGAAAGGACGGTGAGGTGGATGAGCGGCTGAAATCAGTAGTTTGCTAAACTGCCGTACGGGTTAAACTGTACCGCGGGTTCGAATCCCGCCCTCACCGCAAACGGTCAAGTATTTTAGGTTTCGGGAAGTAGCGCAGGCCGGTAGCGCACCTGGTTTGGGACCAGGGGGTCGCAGGTTCGAATCCTGTCTTCCCGACAAATAACAAAGAAAGCCCACGACTACAGTCGTGGGCTTTTGCGTTGAGGGTGCTGGGCGCTTGCGACCGTAAGCCCGAAAACGCAAAAATCCCAGTGCGCTTTGCGCACTGGGATTTCTTTGTATTTGTACCCACCCCTTTGGATCAGCGCTCCCAACGAAGTGGGTGAGCTAATCCTGTCTTCCCGACAAAAAGTACTATAGAGGCAGTCATAGTTTTATAAAATAAGATTAAAGCAATGGCAAAAGGCTTTACGTTGCAAAGATATAATGCCATAGAATGATTTGAATCGTTTGCCTTGTGAGTTAGCAAAGCAATAGCTCTCTTTTCTGTGCGGTGGGTTGGTTAATCAAGCACAATTAGAAATTGTGTTTTGCTATTATTAATAGCTATAACCGCATCACTATACTTTGGGGGCCCCATTTTACCTTTTGCTCCGTTGGATGCACCGGATGCCTCTTTAGGTATTCCGAAGAAATTGGTATTAAATTTTCCGTCACTATTTTCATCGTGGTGTACTGCAATTGCGTAGTTGCCAGAAGCAATACCTTCAATTTTTATTTGCATTACCCCTTTTGTAGCTGTGGTATTAACACACTTTACAGCGAGGTTGGTTTTTTCGGGAAAATCTTTCTCTGTATTGAAAATGCAGACTTTGATAATGCCCTTACTGGATTTTACATTATTTACAGTTATATTAATGCTTACTGTTTGACTTAGTGCTGTAAAAATGCTACAAAGGCTAACTAAAAATAGTATTATTGTTTTCATTTCATTTTATTTTTCAAGCGTGATAAAAGATTGTACATTCTTAAATGACCTGTTTTTTTTATGATGATACAAAACCAGATTTTTTCATTTCTAACGGTGTATCAATAATTGAGCAGGCAAGGCAAAATGCTTATAGTGCCGTAAATATTGAGTTGATAAACTGTTACTGGCAAGCGGGTGAATTTATCAGCAGCGGGGTTTCTAAAGCTTATTGGGGCGATAAAACGGTGCAGCAGCAGTTGGCGGAATGTATCCAGAACGAATACCCTGATTTAAAAGGCTATAATCGCCAGTGAGCGCATTTTACTTAACTTTAGTTGATTATTAGTGATATCAGATTGTAAAATACTGCAATGGAATTTTATGAAACTCAACGAAAACTTAGATACATATAATATTATCAGTTCTTTTTCTCAAAACCCTATCTATGATTTCGATATTTATGCACAAGGGTACCGCAATGCGGCAAAGACACTTTCTGATAAATTGCTTACTCAGAATCGTATTGCAGATTATGATGGGTATCCAATAATATTTTTATATAGACATGCATTTGAGTTAGGCTTAAAAGGTATTATATATTCAGGGTTAAGATTGTTAAGTCTAAAAAATCGAGAATCAATTAATGATAGCAAGTTTTACAATACTCATCATTTAGGTGAACTGGCAAAATCAAGTGCGGGCATTCTTACTACACTTTTTAAAAATTTTGTTGATTTAGGAAATGTAATTAAAAATATAGAATCAGTTGCTAATGAATATTCAAAGTTAGATTATAATTCATTTTCTTACAGATATCCGATTGATATAACTGGAAATTATTCTACAAAACACAGGCAACAAGAAATAAATCTTACTTCATTAACTAATTGCATGGAAGATTTATTAGATTCAATTGAGGTTTTAAATTTCGGATTAGATATTGAAATGGAACAAGAGGTACAAATATTTGAAATATTATCAAACTTTAATGATCATTAGTTGCAATATTTACTCCTTTTTTACAAGCCAATAACTTAAAGTATCTTTACCCCATGTTTTACCGCAGAAAAATTATATTGGCCTTGTTGCAGGTATTTGGTGGCAGATTGGAAAAAATCAACCTGCAAAAACTACTGTTCTTGGTATGCCAAAAACAAATCAAGCCAGCGTACGATTTTATACCCTATTTGTATGGCTGTTATTCTCATTCAGCAAAGGCAGATTTATTTACAATGGTGAAAAAAAATTTCTTGACCGAGGATGAAACGGGCTATTTAAAAAAAGACCACAAAAACTATTTGACTTTGTTAGATGATGAGGATAAAAAATTGGTAAACCAGATTTATATTCTTTATAATAAAATGGATGGCGATGCATTAATGAAGCATACTTATACCAACTTTCCTTACTATGCCATTAACAGCACTACATCTGAAAGACTTTTAACGAAAGAACAGTTAGATAAGGTTAATGATTTTCGCCCTGCTTTAACCGCTACAACGCTTTACACAATAGGTTATGAAGGCATATCGTTGGAAGCGTATTTGAATAAACTGATTAAGTACGATATTAAAGTGTTGGTAGATGTTCGTAATAATCCATTAAGCCAGAAATTTGGGTTTTCTAAAAGTCAGTTAATACGTTATTGTGAAGGATTACATATTGAATACACTCATTTTGGTGAGGTGGGTATTCAATCTGAGTACCGGCAGGAATTAAAAGAACAAAGCGATTACGATAATCTTTTTAAAAGTTACAAAAAGAAAACACTTTCTAATACTATTTCAACACAAGAGAAAATACTGGCTTTACTGAAAGATAAAAAGCGGATTGCATTAACTTGTTTTGAAGCAAATATTTGTCAATGTCATCGCAAACATCTGGCTGAGGCAATTACTCAATTACCACTATGGAATTATGAATTAAAGCATATTTAGAATGGCACTAACCAAAGTATTAATTACAGTAAAAACCTACCCTTCTTTATCTTCAAAATATGATGAGTTGGTATGTACTGCTGGCTTTTTGGAGAATGGCAACTGGATAAGAATTTTTCCTATTCCTTTTCGGAAGTTAGAATACGATAAACGATACAGTAAATATGATTGGGTAGAAATTAATTTGAAAAAGAACGCTGCTGATTTCAGGCCAGAAAGTTATAAGCCTTGGTCAATTGAAAATGCTTTTAATGTAGTTGGTCATATTGAAACCCAGAACAATTGGCAGCATAGAAAAGATATCGTCTTAAAAAAAGTGTACACCAATCTCACACAACTTATTGCCGAAGCAAAAGATAAAAAGATAGCAACCTCATTAGCAACATTTAAGCCAACCGAAATACTCGAATTTACAATAGAGCCAGTTGAAAGGGAATGGGTTAAGGAAAAACTGGCAACACTTAAAGCTAAAGCCCAGCAATTACATTTGTTTCAGAATGCGGAGAACCCATTTGAAGTGATAAATAAATTGCCATTCAAATTTTCATACAGATTTAAAGATGATGAAGGAACCGTTTCAAAATTAATGATAGAAGATTGGGAAATTGGTGCCTTGTATTGGAAGATGCTGGCAAAATATGATGCACATGACAGGGAAACAAAAGCCTGTGAAGATGTAAGGAAAAAATACTGGGATGATTTTGCCTTAACAAAAGACCTGTATTTGTTGTTGGGAACAGTTTATGAAAGCCATGCAAAAAACTATCCTAACCCATTTGTTATTATCGGAACATTTCATCCAACTTTTGCAAAAAAAGTAAAAGTAGAAGCACAATTAAAGTTGTTTTAAAAGGGGATTGTATTCCCTCGAATAGCTTGCCACAACGCAAGTTCTCCAATCGGGTAGGGTTTAAATTCTATCTTGTATTTACAGATTCAATCAAGTATTGAATTTACGTTGCTCTTATACCTTTTAAGGTATAATTATATAAATAAATTAATTTTTATACCTTATTCGGTATAATTTGTAAATTTAAAAGCACCTAAACATGCCTAAAACGGCAAAAAATGGAGAAGTAGGAGGTTTCTGGGGAATATTTTTAACAGCATTTACATAGATTTTACAAAAGCATTTTCCATTAGTTTTAAGTTTCTTTCAGTAGGTTTATAAACAATAAGCCAAATATTATATTGATTTTTCTCTGTTTATTGTCATTATAGTGTGATTTCACGCTTTAGAAGCTTGTATAAACAATGATATATGTCATAAATCACATTATAATATTATTTTTGCATAATTTAGAGTAATTTTCGTAATATCGTATCATAAATCACATTATAATGCTAATTCAGGAAATCGGGGAAAATATTAGATTGAGAAGGAAGGCCTTGAAAATAACGCAACCTGACCTTGCGCAACTGGCAAATGTTTCTATTAATACCTTATATAAAATAGAAAGAGCGCAAACCAATCCTACTATCGATATAATTGAAAAGATAACCAGTGTATTAGGCTTAGAAGTAAAACTGGAAATAAAAAAAATGACAAATAAATGAACTTCATGAGAAAATTGGCTATCTATAGAAATAAAGAATATGCTGGCACCCTTACCGAAGAAAGCTGGGAGAAGTATGTATTCAAATATGATGATGCATATTATGGCAATACGCTGAAGCCTGCCGTTAGCCTCACACTTCCTAAATCACAAATGGAATATCATTCTCCCGTTTTATTTCCTTTCTTTTTTAATATGTTGTCCGAAGGTGTTAACAGACAATTGCAAAGCCGCTTGCTTAAAATAGACGAACAGGATCATTTTGGTTTGCTTTCTGCCACCGCGCAATATGATACCATCGGAGCCATAACAGTTAAAACAATTGAATGATAATGGGCTTACTAGAAATTAAATATTGTCCCGGAAGCCTCGCAGAAGGATTTACTACTTATAGTGCAGCATTTCTGCGCCGTATGTTTGATAATAAGCAGGTGAGTCATATCCTTCCCTATGATACCCCTCAAGTAAATGAGGCAGATGCAGAAAAGTTTATGGAGAATAGGAAACGAATATCTATATCGGGCGTACAAGAAAAAATGTCTCTTCTATTGAGCAAAAATAAATTGCGCTTAACCGAGGAAGGTGAGCAGGGTACTTATATTTTAAAACCTATTCCAAGAGATCTAAAAAAAGTTAATCAGGTTCCAGCAAATGAACATTTGACCATGCAGATTGCTGCACAAGTATACGGTATCAATACAGCCGAGAATGGAATAATATTTTTTAAGAATGGCTCACCAGCCTATATTACTCGGCGCTTTGATGTAAAACCTGATGGTACAAATTGGGGGAAAGAAGATTTTGCAACACTAGCAGGCCGAACTAAAGACAATGCAGGGGCTGATTTTAAATACACATATTCCTACGAAGCAGCAGCGGCACTAATCCGCCAGTTTGTTCCTGCATGGAGAGTTGAGATTGAAAAGTATTTTATACTGGTTGTTTTCAATTATCTTTTTTTAAACGGGGACGCACATTTGAAAAATTTCTCCTTATTAGAAAGTGAAAATGGCGATTATTTTTTGAGCCCCGCATACGATCTTGTAAATACAAGATTGCATGTGAGCGATACAGATTTTGCTTTAGACAAGGGTTTATTTGAAGATGATTTTGAATCTGAAACCTTTAAAAAAACATTTCACAGGGGTAGGCAAGACTTTACTGCGTTCGCACAAAGGATAGGTGTAGCGGAGAACAGAATTGAAAAATTGTTAGAACCCTTTTTATCAAAACAAGATAAAGTTGAAACGCTTGTAAACGCCTCATTTCTTAGTACACCAAATAAAAGAGGATATTTAATGGAATATGGTTCTAGAAGAAATAGGTTGATTAAGTAAGTCTTAATAGTAATATATTAACTAATTAAGTTATTGGTTTAGAACCCCCATTTTGTTAAGATTAAATATATGATATTGGCATTTTATGATTTTCCCTTTTAAGTTAATATATAATTTCTTTGCTATCTTCATGGCGTTAAATTTATTTAAAAACTAACACATGTTTCAAACACAAAAAATTAGTAGTCGGAAATTTGCCCCACTAGGTCTGTTGGGATTCTTT
>JAAFJB010000060.1 GCA_013297995.1 Chitinophagales bacterium
CCCATCATTATTTACATCTCTAAAAATAATATCCCCAGGTCTCGCTTGTGGCAAATGTGGATACTTGTCAACCGAAAGCTGGTCGCTGAATACTCCAATTGACTCATACAATAAATAAGAACCCATTGGATATCCTGTTGATTTTTGATAATCGGGTGCGCCAGGTACTTCATCCCAGAATTTAATTTTGTTCTTTTGAAAACCACCATTTACAGATACGGAAATAGCTATATCTCCAATTTTTTGGTTGGTTCCAACCTGAAATTCAAACCCTTGGTTCACAACTTTACCAATATTTTGACGAGGAAGTGAGAGGCCAGTTGAAGCAGGAACTGACGCATTTTTAAACGCGAGAATATTGGTACGAAGATTATAAAAATAGTCGGCCGTGAAAAATACTTTACCATTAAAGAGTTGACCCTCAACACCAATATTCGATTGATTTGCTACTTCCCAAGTTATATTAGTATTGGGGATGCGGGTTTCATTAAGTGCTTTGTTTTCTTGGTCAATATTAAATAAGTAAGCATTGGGGGCATACCCATATCCTGATAAATACTGGTAGGGATTAATCCTATCATTCCCTGTTTGACCCCAAGAACCACGCAGTTTTAAATTGCTAACAGTATGGGTAAAATTTTTCCAGAAATTTTCTTTAGATACCACCCATCCCAATGACACGCCCGGAAAAAATCCAAACTGCTTTTTGCCAAGTGGAAAAATATAAGATCCATCATATCTAAACACAAATTCAGAAATATATTTCTCTTCAAAATTATAATTCAATCTACCAAAATAATTCAATCGTGCATTCAAACTTGCAGAACCACTATTGGTTTGGTTTAGTCCATCACCCCCTGCAAAAAGTTGATCTGTTGCAGCAGAAATAAAATTCTTACGAACCGCATAAAAATTCATCATATCCCCTTGAATTTTCTCTATACCAATCAACGCTTTAAAGTTGTGTTTACCAGCAAAACTGTGCGCATAATTTATGAGTCCATTTAAAGTGGTATTGTTTGTATTACCAAAATCTTGTCTCAATTGTGGTGAAGGATAACCACGAGATGATTTGGTTAACACAGGAATATTATTGGGATCAAGCGTTGCTCCATCCCAATAGTATAAATTCCAAGGTGTTTGCCAAACTTTTTGATTGTTTACATATTTATCAATGGCAACACTTGCAGAAATGGTAAGCCCTTTCACCCAGGGTATATTAATATCCACTTTGGCATTGGTTAAAAAATTATACACAATTTGCTTATCATAGCCCGTTGCATTGGTAGCCATCACAATTGGATTTTCACCCCTTTCTATATCGGGACCAGGTAAGCCATTTGGCCATCTGCCTGCGATGGTTGGTTTACCTCGCATGGCAGAAGCATAAATTACAGAGGAAGATTTGGTGGGGTAGTTTCTATTTTCTTGACTTGCAAAAACATCAACAGTTAGTTTAATATTATCAGAAACTTTGGCATCAATATTTGCTCTGAAATTACCTTGTGAATAATTGGTTGCGCTATTTCTATATATGGCGTCTTGAAATCTATATCCAGCAGAAACAAGGTATCGAATAGATTCTGTTCCTCCCCTTAGCGATACGTGACCATTTTTTTGTTGGGAGAGCGGTTTATATAATTCTGCAAACCAATCTGTGTTAGGATGGCTCCAAATATTAGACCCGTCTCTAAACTTTTTTATATCATCATCAGTGTAAGCAGCACTTTGACCTCTGTACAGCTTAATTTCATTTACCATTTGAGCGTAAGTTGCCGCATCAGCCATTTTTGGAACAACGGTAGGTTTTACAAAGCCTTGGTTATAAGAAATATCTAAGGTTGATTTACCAGAAATACCCCGTTTGGTGGTTACTAAAATTACACCATTTGCAGACCTTGCTCCATAAATAGCAGCAGAAGCATCTTTTAATACGGTAATACTCTCAACGTCTGCTGGGTCAATCCGTTCCAATCCCCTTCCAGGCACTCCGTCTACTACTATAAGTGGAGAATTATCGTTCAAAGTATTAGATCCCCTAATTAATAAAGTACTACCATCATTGCCGGGTTCACCACTTCGGGTAACCACTGTAACGCCAGGTACACGACCGGCTAGACTATTACTTAAATTTGTTGCAGGCGACTTTGTAAGCTCCGAACCTTTTACGGTGGCAATGGAGCCCGTTAAAGTTGCTTTTTTTGCAGAGCCATAACCAACTACAACTACTTGGCTCAAAGCTTCTGCTTCAGCAACCATTTCAATATTAATATTGCCCCTTCCTGCAATAGCTATTTCTTGAGAAATAAAACCAACATGAGAGAATACCAGCATATCTTTTGCAGATGCTTTAATTGTATAAGCACCTGAGGCGTCTGTACTTATTGCATTGGTGGTGCCTTTGACCAGTACCGTAACATCCGATAATCCAGCACTTCCAGACCTAACAATCCCTTTTACCAGATCTTGGGCTTGAATTGTTACTACAAATGCTGTAAAAGCAATAAAAAGTAAAATTTTGTGATACCGCTTGTCCCTTTGATTTAATTGGGAAAATGGTTGTTTAAAACATTTCATAAACTTCGTTTAGTTTGGTAAGAAATAAGTTTCAAAAAATATATGTACAATAAAAATAGATTTTTGTATACAAAAAACAAAATAAAATGTAAGAAAATTGAACAAAATGAAGCGATTGAATACAATATTCAACCTAAAAGTCGGTTTTAGGCGCACTTTTATAGGTGTATTAATTGAATAAAAATGATTATTGCCAGCGATTTGCAGAAAATTGCGGCTACAGAATAATATGAGTATAATTCAAATAAAATTATAGTTTCAAAAAAAATTCGATAAATATATCAGAAATAAATAGCGATTTTTTGCAGACAAAATAGAACGAGATTAGTATGCTTATTTCAACAACTCACAAGGCTTTAAACCTGTATGCTTCTTGAATGCAGCAGAAAAATGTGAGATGGAGGAGTAGCCTAACAAAGCAGATACATCGGTAACACTCAAGCTTTTCTCATAGAGGAGGTATTTTGCATGCTCCATTCTTTGCTGCTGGTAGAAGTCGAATATTGTAGTACCGAAAACCTCTTTAAACCCTTTTTTTAAATAGCATTCATTCATGGCTACTTTGCGGCTCAACTCCTTAATGGTGATGGGATCGCCAATATGTTGCAATAAAATATCCCTAGCTAAGTAAATACGGTCTCTCCCGCTCTCGTCGGCCAAGAACTTACACGCAAATCCCTCTTCTTTTTCATCTACCAAACAGTCCATGCTAAACAAAAGCAATTCATGTACTTTAGCATTCACGAAAATATTCTCTAATGCACCAGAATAGCTATGGTTTAAGAGCGCATCCAGCGTATTTTTTTTCTTATTACAAAGGGGGAATACTTTGGTAAAAGCATTGGGATGCTTAAAAGCCAGCACTTCATCTTTTCGATTGCTTAGTTTAACATTGTGTACAAACTGATTCAAGAAATACTCAGTAAAGTGGAAAGTAAACACATCTAAGGTTTGTAATTTGCCGCTGCAATTGGCAGTAGGGAGTTCCGTACATTGTGCACAACTTTTTTCAACACAAAAGCGATTGCCAGCAATGCAAAACCTTAATTCTAAATAATTCTCTTTAGGTTTTTTTTGATTAAAATGGTAAACCAACATACCCGTATCTTCTGCAACCCATGGGTATTGGGGATGATAACGCTTAATGGTGTACTGAATAGAGCCAGGAATATGTTGGTCTTTTTGGTAAATCAGCTCCATCCCTGCTTCTTCTACACCCCGTTGGCCCTGCTTTAATATATCCATTACTTGATTCATCCGCGTGCAAATTTAATGTTTTATCAACGATTCATCAAATCTAGCTCTAGCCCATTTCCTGGAGTTATCACTTAAACTTATGCCATCAGCCCAATAACAATTGGGGAAAACTAGCCCTTTTTAGCAGCTAATTTCCCCTTAATTTTTGTACATTTGTATTCTTGCATCAATGAACTAAAAAGCAAGACAGATAAGCTTTTATGAGTGAAGAACTAGATCAATTACACGCGGAAGAAAACAAGAATTACGGGGCAGATAGTATTCAGGTTTTAGAAGGCCTAGAAGCCGTTCGAAAAAGACCAGCCATGTATATTGGCGATGTTGGGGTAAAAGGCCTACACCACTTGGTATATGAAGTGGTAGATAACTCTATTGATGAAGCTTTGGCTGGCTGGTGTAAAAATATCTTTGTTACCATACATGAAGACAATTCAGTAAGTGTGCAAGATGATGGCAGAGGTATCCCTACAGCCATGCATACCAAGGAAAAACGAAGTGCATTGGAAGTAGTAATGACTGTATTGCATGCTGGTGGCAAGTTTGACAAGAATACCTATAAAGTATCTGGAGGGCTTCATGGGGTTGGTGTGAGTTGTGTAAATGCATTAAGTACTAAACTATTAGTGACCGTACAACGCGAGGGAAAAATATTTGAACAAGAGTATAAAATAGGCGCTCCCCAATATGCAGTAAGAGAAATTGGCACCAGCGATCTTACTGGCACCAAGGTTCATTTTTGGCCCGATCATACTATTTTCCAAGAAACAATCTATAAAAAGGAAATTCTAGAAGGTCGCCTACGGGAATTGGCTTATTTAAACAGAAAAATAAGCATTACCCTTACTGATCTCCGTGAAAAAGATGATGAAGGAAATTATTATACCAACCATTTTTATAGTGAAGGGGGTATTATTGAGTTTGTTCAGATGCTTGATAAAAATGCCAATCGCAACTCAATTCTCTCTGCTCCCCTTTTTGTGGAAGGCCACGACGAGCATACCAACGTAGCGGTAGAAGTTGCCCTAACTTATAACGACGATTTTAAAGAACATATTTTTTCTTACGTTAATAATATCAATACCATTGAGGGTGGCACCCATGTTACGGGTTTCCGTCAAGCACTTACTCGCGTATTTAAAAGTTATGGCGACAAAGAGGGTTTATTTGAAAGAGCAAAAGTAACCGTTGAGGGAGACGATTTCAGAGAAGGATTAAGTGCCATCATTTCAGTAAAAGTTCCAGAACCTCAGTTTGAGGGACAAACCAAAACCAAGCTGGGCAATAGCGAAGTGAGTGGCGTTGTTCAAACCACTGTTGCACGCGCTTTAGAAGCTTATTTAGAAGAAAACCCGAGAGAGAGCAAACAGGTTATTTCTAAAATTATATTGGCAGCCCAAGCCCGCGTTGCCGCTAAGAAAGCGAGAGATATGGTACAGCGCAAAACCGTATTAAGCGGTGGTGGCTTACCTGGAAAACTGGCTGACTGTAGCGAGAAAGACCCAGCTAAATGTGAATTGTACTTGGTTGAAGGAGATTCAGCAGGAGGTACAGCCAAGCAAGGGCGCGATAGAAGTTATCAAGCTATTCTACCCTTACGAGGTAAAATATTGAACGTAGAAAAAGCCATGGAGCATAAAATATACGAGAACGAAGAGATCCGTAATATGTACACGGCTTTGGGGGTTACCGTTGGTACTCCTGATGATCCCAAAGCACTTAACACGGTCAAACTGCGCTACCATAAGCTTATCATTATGACCGATGCCGATGTAGACGGATCGCATATTGCAACCCTTATTCTCACTTTTATCTTTCGCTATATGAAAGAATTGGTGGAACAAGGTTGCGTGTATATTGCCCAGCCCCCACTTTATTTGGTAAAAAAGGGGAAGGAGCAAGTATACGCCTATAATGAAGAACAGCGGAAGGGATTAATAGAAAAACTAGGTGGTGGCAAGGAAGACAGCGTTACTATTCAGCGTTACAAAGGTTTGGGAGAGATGAACGCAGAACAACTTTGGGAAACCACCATGGATCCATCTCGCCGTACTTTAAAACGAGTAACCATTGAAAGTGCAGCCGAGGCTGACCGCATTTTCAGCATGTTGATGGGTGATGAAGTTGCTCCCAGAAGGGAATTCATTGAGAGTCACGCTAAATATGCCAGAATTGATGTGTAGGAGGAAATACGGTGGACGGCGAAGCGAGGAAACTGAATAATTTCGTAAAAAACCCTTAACTTGTGGTAACTAACCAAGTACCCATTATAAACAATTAAATTCTACAGAACATGGACACCTCAAAAATGATTAAAGCATATTGCTTAAAAACAAAAGAAAAAAATGTACCTATGCAAGATGCTGTTGTAACCAAAACTGCAAAAGGCGGTTATATGGCTGGCGGTCACGATGGCAAAGGCAATAAAATGGCCGCTATCATGAGCGAAGCAAAAGCATTACAAGCCATTAAAGATGGAGTTGCTACAAAAGGATTCTAACCTGTTGTTGATACATAAAAAAACGCTCTGCTCCACAGAGCGTTTTTTTATGCACTTAACCCAACTACTTCCTTATGCATCAATTGCAAGAACCGGAGCTGGGCTTCCATTCCCTTTATATCATCAACTACCAATAAAAACATTTTACCCGTTTGTTTTAGCCTTGCCTTATTGGTACCTATCTGCAAATAAGCCAATACTTTTTTAAATAATTCAGATTCAAAATAGGGTGAGTCGGGACGATTGATAAAATAACAGCGGAGTATATTTTCTTTCAAAGTCATTTTTTCAAAACCCATCTGTACCGCAAGCCACCTACACCTAACAGTGGTAAACAAATCTTCTACTACGGTAGGTATGGGACCAAAACGATCCATCATTTCGGCATGAAAATTAATTAACCCTGCTTCATCCTCACAACTATCTAATCGAGTATACAGCGATAAACGTTCGGTAATACTTTCTACATAACTATCTGGAATTAAAATTTCCAAATCGGTATCAATGGTACAATCACTCACAAAATCGTCTTGCTTACTTATTTCATCTTTAAACAATTCTTTAAATGAGGTCCGTTTTAACTCACGAATGGCTTCCTCCAAAATTTTCTGGTACATTTCAAAACCAATCTCTGCCATAAAACCACTCTGGTCGCCCCCCAGCATATTACCTGCCCCTCGAATATCTAAATCGCGCATGGCTATTTGAAAGCCACTACCCAAATCACTAAATTGCTCCAGCGTTTGCAATCGCTTGCGAGAGTCGGTGGGCAAAGTACTAATAGGTGGCCCTAATAAATAACAAAATGCTTTCCGATTGCTTCTTCCTACCCTACCCCTAAGCTGGTGTAAATCACTTAACCCAAAATGATGCGCATTGTTAATAATAATGGTATTTACATTGGGAATATCTACGCCACTTTCTACAATATTGGTACAAACCAGCACATCATATTTCTTCTCAATAAAATCAAAAATCCGCTCTTCTAATTCATGCCCCTCAAGCTGACCGTGAGCAAAGCCAATGCTTAAGTCGGGACAAAGCCCTTGTATCATGGCACAAATTTCTGGAAGTCCCTGTACTCGATTGTGAATAAAGAAAACTTGACCACCACGCTCTGTCTCAAAATAAATAGCTTCCCGAATAAAGTCGTCATTAAACAACCGCACTTCTGTTTGAATGGGCTGTCTATTGGGAGGTGGTGTATTCATAATACTCAAATCCCTAGCCCCCATTAAACTAAATTGCAAGGTTCTTGGAATGGGTGTTGCAGTGAGGGTTAAGCAGTCCACATTGGTCTTTAGTGTTTTTAATTTTTCTTTATGTGCAACCCCAAATTTCTGTTCCTCATCAATAATCATGATACCCAGTTCTTTAAAATGAACTTCTTTACCCAGCAATCCATGGGTGCCAATAATAATATCTATTTTCCCTGATTTCACTTTTTCCAAAGTTTCTTTTTTCTCTTTGGAAGATTTAAATCGGTTGATATAATCTACTGTTACTGGAAAATCTTTCAATCGGTCTTTGAAAGTTTTGTAGTGTTGAAAAGCTAGGATAGTAGTAGGTACCAATACCGCAGCTTGCTTGCCATCAACTACTGATTTAAATGCAGCGCGAATGGCAATTTCTGTTTTTCCAAATCCTACATCGCCACAAACCAACCTATCCATGGGTGCTTCGCTTTCCATGTCTTTCTTTACATCTGCTGTTGCTTTACTTTGGTCGGGCGTGTCTTCATAAATAAATGAAGCTTCCAATTCGGTCTGCATATAAGTATCTGGCGCATGCGCAAAGCCTTGCTGTGCCTTTCTTTGCGCGTACAGCTTAATTAAATCAAAAGCAATTTCTTTTACTTTGGCTTTAGTTTTTTCTTTTAGTCGCGCCCATATATCACTACCTAATTTATTTACTTTGGGCACGGTACCTTCTTTGCCTGTATACTTAGAAATTTTATGCAAGGAATTAATATTCACGTATAGAATATCACTGTCTTTATAAATAATTCTCACTGCTTCTTGAATGCGACCATTTACTTCTAATTTTTGTAGGCCACTATAAGTCCCCACTCCATGATCTATATGCGATACAAAATCACCGGGCTGTAAATCGCGCAATGTTTTTAAGGTGATGGCTTTATTTTTATTGTATGCCTGTTTTACCTTGTACTTATGATAGCGTTGAAATATTTGGTGATCGGTATAGCAAACCAATTTAAGTTGGTGATCTATAAATCCTTCGTGAATACTGGTGCCGATTGGGGTGAATTGAATATCCGTTTTCAGGTCGGTAAAAATACTGGTGAGCCGCTCCAACTGCTTCACTTGATCGGCAAAAATAAAAATGCTGTAACCCGCTCCCTCTAAGGATTTCAGATCTTTTATAAGCAGCTCAAATTGCCGATTAAATGCAGGCTGGGGTTTGGTTTGACTTTCCATTTCCAGCTTGGCGAAATGGGGTTTGTGACCAAATTCAACCAATACTTTCTGCTGCAATATTTGTTGAATAGAAGTGGCACGAATAAAGTCGCTCCAACTCACCGATTTCAACGTATGGGGTTCATCATTACTGGTATCTTTCTGAAAAAGACCCTCGTTTTGTAAAGTCAGAAAGCTTTCAAAATCATTTTCTTGCACGCAAATTTTTTCTTCAATAACATCCCAGTCCTTCATCCAAATAATGGTATTATCTGTTAGGAATTCTAGTAAAGAAATTTTTTCAGCAGCCGTTTCACCAAATGTTTGTGGCAGTGCATCTACGTTTGGAATAATATTTACTTGCAAAAGTTTTCTTTCGCTCAATTGTGTTTCCGGATCAAAAATTCTAATGCTATCAACTTCATTGCCAAACAATTCAACCCGATAAGGTTTTTCATTACCAAAAGAATAAATATCTAAGATGCCACCACGGAGTGCGAACTGACCTGGCTCGTACACAAAATCGGTTCTTTCAAAACCATACATTACAAAGAGTTCCATCAAACTATTTGGGTTAATGGTATCATTGGTTTTGATAGAAATAATATTGCTGCTGATGGTATCTGGCTGAATAACTTTTTCAAAAACAGCTTCGGGGTAAGTGATGATTATTTTCTTATTACCACCACGTGCGAGCTTGGTAAGTGCTTCTGTTCGAAGCATAATATGGGAGCTGTTGAGGAGCCGAAAGTTTTTTCTATTTTTAAAAGAAGAAGGAAAATAAAACAGATCTAATGCACTGGTTAAATTTTCAATGGTATTGTGAAAGTAAGCAGCTTCTTCTGCGTCGTTCAATATAATCAAATGATTCAATGCTTGAGCATCGGGGTGGGCAAATACGGCACTTACCACAAATTCAGCACTGCTGCCCTGTAAATTTTTTAAGTAAATGGTTTGGGTATCTACAAAAGAGAGCCTGTTCACCAGCTGAGCTACCAGGGGTGATTTGCCAAATTGATCCAGTAAATGCTGCAAGTTCATAGTCACATTCCTTCTTGAGAAGGCAAGCAAAGATAAGGAAAGCTAGTAGCTTGCCTCATGATTAACCGTAATCTTTATATCGGTAGTTTTCCCTTCCTCAACAGCAACTAGTGCAATATTATTACGAATATCAAAATTATTGGCAAAGAAAGATTTGTTCACTTGTACAAAAACGGAATAGGATCCTACGGGTAATTTAACCTTGAAAAGGCCAGCACTATCCGTTTCCACTGTTGTAATTAGTTTGGTGAAAATGGCGGTATATAAGGGCGAACTGCCTATTTGGCTTACTTGACTAATATTAGTAGGCGCATATATGAAAACAGTGGTAGGAAATGGTTTGGGAACAGCGGGGGGTTGACCAATTCTGGGCATTTGATTTCCAGCTACTTTATTCACCACCCCTGTTATTCCTTCTAAAATTGGGGTTTCTTGAATTTTTTGGGGAGATTTACAAGCAGGTTCCAACATAGAAATGAACACTATAAAAAAAAGAATCTTGTACATACTTCGTTTTGAAACCTGAAAGTATCTAATTTAGAGCAGAATTATCCACGATTCAGTATTAAAATACTAAAAAAATATTGCTAATAATGAAAACAATATCAACCACCCTACTTTTACTCTTGAGTACTGCTTGTATTTTAAATGCTCAAACAGTAACAAATGAGAGGGTTCTTAAATTATCTTCCAATAATTTTAAGCTTGAGCATGAGCAAAACTATACAAAGGCTTTGGCAATGGCCAAAGAAAAAAAGTGGGAAATTACCATTAAGCTTCGTAATGGAAGCGTAGCAAAGTTAGCTGGCGTGGATGAATTTGGCTTCCCAAAATATATTAGATCTAATAATAACCTTATTTCAGCAATAACCAGCAGGGCTAGTCAACTCTGGCCTGGAGGAAGGTCGGGATTGAATTTATCGGGCAGCAGTACTGCCATGCGAAATAAGATAGGTATTTGGGAATTTGATGGCGCACCACTTTCAACCCACGTAGAGTTTGGAGGGCGGGTTCAACAAAAAGATATTCCAACCGGAAGCAGTGGCAATGACCATGCTACCCACGTTGCTGGCACTATGATTGGGGCTGGTGTAAACCCTATTGCAAAGGGTATGGCTTTTGGCGCGGTTAACCTAATTGCTTATGATTATTTAGCTGACTTATCGGAAATGACAACGGAAGCAGCAGCAGGAATGCTACTATCTAATCACTCATATGGTTTGGTTGCGGGTTGGAGCTATAATGATAATCAGAACAGGTGGGAGTTTTGGGGAAGACCAGATGACACGGAAGATTACCGCTATGGCTTTTATAGTAATGATTCTAGAAGAATTGATTCTATTGCTTATAATGCCCCTAATTATTTAATTGTTTCTTCTTCAGGAAACGATAGAAATAATGTAGGCCCTGAAGTAGGAAAGCCCTATTTCAGGCTGAATTCAAATGGTAATATGGTAGCTGCTGGAAACCGTCCTTCAGGAATAAGCAATAACGACTCCTACGATATTATTTCAAGTTTTGGAGTAGCTAAAAATAATATTACGGTTGGTGCAGTAAATGGTATTCCATCAGGCTATAACAAGCCGGGAGATGTGGTAATGAGTGCATTTAGTGGCTGGGGACCAACAGATGATGGGAGAATAAAACCAGACCTAGTAGCCAATGGAGTAAGTGTAACTTCTGCAAGTACCAATGGCATCAGTAGCTATACATCCAAGAGTGGCACATCAATGTCTGCCCCCAGTGTAACCGGTTCACTGTTATTATTGCAAGAATACTTCTCGCAATTAAAGCCAAATACATTTATGCGATCTTCTACGCTAAAGGGATTGGCTATTCATACTACAGATGAAGCAGGATCAGATCCTGGACCAGACTATAGTTTTGGCTGGGGCTTACTGAATGTACAAAAAGCAGCAAGCGTATTAACAAACGCAATTAATGGAAATAATTCAGCATCGAGTAGCGATTTATTGTTTGAAAACAGTCTAGCACAAGGAGGGGTATTTACGAGGGATGTAGTGGCATCAGGAAAAGCACCTTTATCTGCTACCATAGCTTGGACAGATCCAGTTGGCACTGTGAACAGTACCGCAGCAACTAATTTAAACGATAGAACCAAGAAATTGGTACACGATTTAGATATTCTAATTACCAGAAACAACCAAGTATTTAGGCCTTGGACATTAGATCCTGCCGCTCCATCTGTTCCTGCACAAAGAGGAGATAATATTACTGACAATGTTGAAAGAGTAGATGTAGACAGTACCATTCCGGGAGAAACTTATACCATAACAGTTCGTCACAAAGGAAATTTAGAAAGGGGCGTTCAAGCTTATGCTTTACTGGTAAGTGGGGTTGGGGGAACTGCATACTGTGCCTCAAGTTCTGGAGGCGGTGGTGCTAAAATTGATAGTCTTATTTTTTCAAATATTAAGATGCAACAAACGGCTGGATGTAAAACTTATACAAACAATACAAATATCACAGCAGATGTACAAGCAAGGGAAATAATTCCAATTACCGTTAGAGTTGCTACTTGTGATGCAACCACGAATAATAGAATGGTGAAAGTGTTTATCGATTATAATAATGACGGTGATTTTAATGATGCAAATGAATCAGTTGCAACCAGTGCTATCTTACCCAGCAGCACTACCAATTTCAATGGGAATATTACTATTCCAGATAATGTAGTCGTAGGAACCCTAACTCGAATGCGTATTGTTGTTCAAGAAACAAGCGTAGCTGCCGATATTACACCTTGCGGAAATTATGCAAAGGGTGAAACGCAAGATTATCTTATAAGAATTGCCAACCCTTCAAATGATGTATCATTAAACAATATTATTTCACCCCAGTCTGGCGCCTGTTCCAACCCTGCTCAATACATTACAGTAGCCATATCAAATAATGGATCATTGCCACAAACAAACGTGCCCATCTCCATATCTATTGCAAATGGTGCAACTATTGTTGCAACCATTAATGAAACCTATAGGGGTACTATTGCGCCACAATCTACCATCAATCATACCTTTCAAACTCCGTTTACTGCGGCAGCAGGTATTACGTATACCCTTACAGCAACAACTGCATTGGCTGTAGATCAAAATGCTACCAATAACCAATTGAGTGTGGCTACACCTATATCAGCTAATGCAGATTTACCAGTAGCGGAAGGCATTGTATGTGAAAGCAGTGCCATATTAAGGGTTATAAATCCGGGGAATTCAAACTATTTCTGGTACAACAACAATACCATTGCTACACCCTTTGCAATAGGAACCAATGTATCTGCCAATTCAGTACCAAATGATAGAACTTATTTTGTTGCCAAAGAAGCAAGGGGCAGTATTGGAGCAGTTTCAAAATTAACATTCCCCAATGGAGGTTACAATAATTTTGCGGGAAACTTCATGAAGTTTAGCCATGATTTACCTATAACCATTGAAACAGTAAGGATGTATATTGGAAATTCTGGAAGGGTAAGACTTACGGTAGGCGACAATTTAACGCCAGGATCAACTGCAGGCACTTATACATACAGACCCATTGCTGCAACTACATTAAATGTGCTAGCCACTACGCCTACTCCTGCGGAAGGAGCTGTAACGGGTAATAACCCAGCTGATTCGGGTGCAGTGTATGCGGTAAATCTGGCCGTTTCTGGAAGTGGGGAGAAAGTTATTATTGCTGAATGTTTAGATGGAGCCACCATATTTCGCAACAACGGAATTACGGGTACCATTTATCCTTTTGGCGTAAACGGCTTAATGAATTACACAGGAAATAGTGTTGGATTGGCTCCACAACCTGGCCAGTCTGAAAATCAATTCTGGTATTTTCTTTACGATACAAGGGTTTCTACAGGATGCGTAAGCAATCGGGTTCCAGTAGTAGCAGCGGCAAATATTCCCTTAACTGTTTCGCAGGTAGCGGACTCATTAATGAGCAGTATTGCTACTGGAACCTTCCAATGGATATTTAACGATACGGGCAGTGTGAGTGGAGGAAATATTAAGTCTATTAAGCCAGCAAGATCGGGTAATTATAAAGTAATTGTAACGGATGGATTTGGCTGCGCAAGAACATCTGCAAATTTTAATTATACGGTTACTGCCATCAATACGGTAGATCCTCAAGAAATTAAATTGTCAGCATCCCCCAATCCCAATAATGGTATTTTTCAATTAAGTTTTGAAGTAAGCAAGCGGAGTGATTTATCCATTGAATTAGTGAATTTATTGGGGCAGAGGGTATACCTTCAAACAGCCCCTAATTTTATTGGGAAATTCAATCAGAAGATTAATATTCAAAATTTAAGCAGTGCTTTTTATCTATTAAAAATTCAGCACGACAAAAAAACATATATACAGAAAATATTGATTCAGTAATATCTGTTGTATAACTTTATCTAAAGCCTCAGCATCAACGCTGGGGCTTTATAATTTAATTTACTATATTGTGTAAAACATTGCTATGCTGCAACCTTGGCTTACCTGTACCGTGGTAAAAATTGAAGATGCCACGCATAATACCCGCAGATTCTGGCTGCAAATTCCAGAATTAGCCGTATTTGATTTTGAGCCGGGACAGTTCATTACATTCGACCTTCCCATTCACGAACAACGCAATAAAAGATGGAGGAGTTATTCCATTGCTTCTGCGCCAGATGGCAGCAATATTATTGAACTCGTAATTGTATTAATGGAAGATGGATTGGGAACTCCCTATTTATTTAATGAGGTAAAAGTAGGCTCTGCATTAATTTTAAGAGGGCCACAAGGAAAGTTCACTATGCCTGCCTTACTCGATAAAGACCTATATTTAATTTGCACAGGTACGGGTATAGCACCTTTTAGATCGATGGTTCAATATATTGCAGCGCATGGAGTAGCGCATAAAAATATTCATATTATTTTTGGTTGCAGAGCATTCGGGGATAGTCTTTACGAAGCAGAGCTAAAAGCATTGGAACAAAGCCTTCCCAACTTTTTCTTTCATCCCTGTTTTTCAAGAGAAACAACGGTAGAAGCTGGTCAGCACAAGGGTTATGTACACCAAACTTATCAGCAACTAATTGCCACCAATCAAAAAGCTGTAGGTAGTTTACCAGCAGCTTATTTTTATTTATGTGGCTGGAAAAATATGGTTGACGATGCCAAACAAAATATTCTGGCAATGGGATATGATAAAAAAGATATTCACTTAGAATTGTATGGTTAAATTTTTCAGGGCTATTTACACGCTTAGGCATTAAAAATTGTAATAGGTGAAAGTGACCAAAGAATTTCAGTTTGAAATAATAGCCGAACACCCAACAGCAATAGATTGAATCACCACCAATATTTCAATGATGAAAAACGACTTTTTAGATAGCGCAAAAAAACAGTTTGAGTATTATAAAATGCTTGGCGACAATACATTTTCACAATTGCAAAACAACAAGTTGTTTTGGCAATACAATGCTGATAGTAACAGTATTGCAACAATTGTAAAACACCTTTGGGGAAATATGCTTTCACGTTGGACAGACTTTTTAACTTCTGACGGAGAAAAGGAATTTCGTGATAGAGACGCTGAATTTGAAAATGATATTAAAAGCAGAGAAGAGCTTTTATACAAGTGGAACGAAGGCTGGAATTGTCTTTTCAACGCAATCAACTCCTTAACAAAAGACGATCTTAACAAAATTATTTATATACGCAATCAAGGGCACACAGTAACCGAAGCAATAAATAGACAACTAGCACATTATCCATATCATATTGGTCAAATTGTTTTTTTGGGAAAAATGCTTGCAGAAAACGGTTGGACTTCGCTCTCCATTCCTAAAGGAAATTCACAGGCGTATAACAAAGAAAAATTTTCAAAGCCCCAAAAAATAGAACACTTTACAAACGAATTTTTAGATGACGAAAAGAAACAAGCGGAGAACCACTAACCACTTTGAACCATAAAACTTAGTTTTCAAATATTAGTTTCACTAGTATTAGTTTTAATATCTATACCTCTTATAAAAAGCAGTTACCAGTGCAAACTGGTAACTGTGGAACAATAAATGGAAATCTACTTAACAAACCAACAACCACAGGTGGTATATAAAATCCAAAAAATATTATCACAAAAACTAATGCAAGAAATAATTGTTTATACGCTGCGTACAAACAGGTCGTAAAGTAATGGTATCTTCGTGGTATCCTCAATATATCCTCAATATATCCTCAATAGTAGTTCAATGAAAGTTGCATAAAACATTTAGCCCTCCAAAAAAAACACTCATTTTAGGGGCAAAAAACGCCTAGGATCTATACTGACAAAGGAGTTTGTACTGTTCTAAAGAACACTACAAACTTTTTGAATAGTTGATTGGTTTAGCTTTGCGGGGGAAAACTATTTTATTGGATTTGTTTGAATATAATAGTTGGTTTGGAGGCACAATACAAAATGTATAACTGTATTGACGCTATAACAATACAAAATGTATAACGGAAGTGTATTGGTAAACAAGGGGGGATATTTTTGCTAATTATTCGGTACTGCCGTATATTTACGTGTTGAACCAACATTGCTATGCAATGGGCATATAAAGATTTTAGGTTAAATTGTTATTCTAAAATTTAATTTATGCAAGAAAAAAAACACTTCCCCAGTATGCCATTAATGCATTGCAACGCACAGGCGAGTTATTAGATCTTGGAGAATACAGCCCAAATACTAAGCGACACTATTTACAAGAGTTGCGATTTTTATTTACCCATTATTGTGATATTCGACCTTCGCAAATAAGTTATGTAGACACGCTAAACTATCTTATTTACCTCAATAAAACATTGGGTTGTAGCCGTGTAAAAT
>JAAFJB010000061.1 GCA_013297995.1 Chitinophagales bacterium
CAGCGGAGCCATGCCAAACCAAGCAAAAAAACAAAAGAAAAAAGTAATCCATGTGATGTGAAAAGTTTTCATCTGAACACCTTTTAAAGAAAAGATATTCAGTTTTGCAAGTGGTTGATTGTTTATAGAGGTCATGGGATACTATTTTAATAAGATTATTAGATTATGATTGTTTTATTGCAACAGGTTTGGCGTAGAAAAAATCTGGCGTAAATCTGATCATTGCATAAAACCAAGTTCCAGTAGTATTGTAGGTATTTGCTACTGCATCGGTGGTAGCTTGCCCTTTTGCAAATGCCATACTGCTTTTTGCATTCATAATTGAATAACCCAACTCAATATTGGTAAACTTGTTCATGGTATAATTCAATAAAAAATCTATTTCAGTGCCCAGCTTTTTATCTACCAATGATCCATCTGCTTTTTTCATATCGTTGTGTAAAGAAAAAAGATGATAGTCTACCCCAGCAGTTAAAACATTCCCCGTATATTTCAATTTTACAAATGGATTTTTTAATCCACCAGCAGGTGATCCAGTTCCTACATAGAAATAATCCATAAAACCCCAATGCCTATGTGGTGTGCCATAGAGCGGATCAAACTTTTCATCTTCTGTTGTATTGGCATCATTGCCACTTAATACTTCGTATCCGGGTGTTATGCTTATTTTATTTTTTTGGTAGGTAGCTGAAGCCATATAGTGGTAAGCATTTTTCATAGTTACACCGTCTCTATTTTTACCCGATTGTGCATAATAGGCAGCTTGAAGGGCAACCTTTCCAAATCCAGAGGCATTGCCCAAAGTATGGTTAATCATTAACCCATAAGTATACCTGCTGTTTACACCTGAATAATCAAATAAGTCAGCTGCACCAGCACTTACAAATCTTTTTCCAAACACATAACCTGCAGCAGCAGACCCTACTGAATCTATTTTATGCTTACCAAAATTGTCGTTAAAAAATAGGGCTGAAAACTTAGTCTGGTTAATTTTTTTGCTGATATATACACTTGTAAATGATTTATAATCTTGGTTACCCCCATTGGTAGTGGGTGGATTTACCCAAACAGGAGTACCTGTTTTTGAACTATTATTACCCGCATTGCCCGCAGGAGCTGTTGGCAAAATACCCGCTGGAGTGGGCACTAAATTTCCCATTGAATTTCTAATATAAGGAGCCACATTACTGGGTACATAATTGGTAGACGTTACGCCAAAAGCATCTGTATTTTGATTGAATGCAAAACCTAAATCTATTTGCCATCCTTTGTGTACTGTTTTTAGTAAAGCCATATCATGTCTGCGACCTTGTTGAAGCCAGTCGAGGTTTCCAATCAATCTTACGTCATCATAATTCAATTCTTGTCGCCCAATTTTCAAACTCATCAAATCAATTCCTTTTGTACCAATGGTAGTATCTGCTTTATTAAAAAGCATTAGGTCTGCCCAAGCTTCGTGCATCATTAGCTTATTTCCATCTGCATTAGAAATGGTAGAGGCATCTTGGCCCCAAACCCTAATATCTTGCATACTTGCTCCCACTGTTAACCGATCCCATTTATAGCCAAAAATTAATCGGGTACGTTGTGAAGTAAAAGCGGCGGGTTTAGATCCTTTTAGAACAAGATTGCCCAATCCGTTGCGCACTTCGGTGCGGGTTCTAAGCTGACCTATTAAGGAGAACTGAGCATCTGCATTAAATGCATTGAGACCACAAAGTAGCAGGCAAAAACGTACCACTGTTTTTTTAGAAAAATTTTGCATAAGTTTGTTTTGGTTTTAGATTGTTTGCAATTTGGAATCGTCTTCAGGCCCGGATAGAGCGCAATTCTTCCGGGTCATTTTTTTTAGATGCTGAATTAAATCATAATTATTTTTTTTAGGGTGATGAATTGGGTTTCTGTCGTTCTTATATGGCAAATATTTTTATACCCCTATAAACACTTTTCCGTCTTCTATTTTTACGGGGTAGGTTTTAATTGAACACTCATCTCCACTTAGGCATTCACCTGTTTGAAGTGAAAAGGTTTTTTTATGAAAAGGGCAAGCTACTTTGGGTTCGTTATTGTTGGAGCCAATCATACCGCGACTCAAAGCCATTTGTTTTCTATGGGGGCATTCATTTTGCGTAGCATACCACTCATTTCTTCGGGTAAAATTGAATAGGGCAATTTGTTCATCGTTGTATTTAATACATACGCCTCCATTTTCAGGAACATCGGTTGTATTACAAGCTAAAAACCAAGTTGCACTTATTGCTTCTGTCATTATACATTTATTAATGGGTGAATAAAAAATCTATTTCCAGTCCTTTGCTTTTTTCTGTGTTCGCATTTCATCAAATTGAATGCTTGGATCTTTTTCTGCGGGTGCATTTACAAAATGATTGAATCTTTTGCGCAGCTCAGGTGTTTCAATAGCCGCTTTCCATTCACATTCATATGTGTTTACATGGTTATCCATATCGGCCTCCCAAGTAGCATTCATACCCAGCGCATCCTCTATCACCACCGCTTTTAAATACGCAATACCACCTTCCATTTTATTCAGCCAGGTAGCCGTTCTGGTAAGTGGATCGGCAGTTTTTACATAAAACATTAAAAAGCGATCGAGGTATTTAACACAGGTTTCTTCATCAATATCAGTGGCCAATAATAGTGCATGTTGGGGCTTACTTCCACCATTGCCGCATACATACAAATTCCAGCCTTTTTCTGTGGCAATAATGCCAAAATCTTTGCTTTGCGCTTCAGCACATTCTCTAATGCAGCCACTAACTCCCCCCTTTAATTTGTGCGGCGAACGGAGTCCGCGGTACCTTTCTTCAATTTGAATGGCAAAACTCACACTGTCGTGCAATCCGAACCTACACCAAGTGCTGCCCACACAACTTTTAACAGTGCGCAGACTTTTTCCATAAGCGTGACCGCTTTCAAAGCCAGCATCAATCAGTTCTTGCCATATATTGGGCAAATCAGATAAATGAGCACCAAATAAGTCAATACGCTGGCCACCCGTAATTTTTGTGTACAACTGATATTTCTTTGCCACTTCACCAATGGCGATTAATTTTTCAGGCGTAATTTCTCCACCGGGAATGCGTGGCACAACAGAGTAAGTGCCGCCTTTTTGTATATTGGCTAAAAAACGATCGTTGCTATCTTGTGCGGTATCGTTTCCTTTCTTTAAAATATTCTCATTCCATAAGCTGGCTAAAATTGAAGCAACGGGGGGCTTACAAAGTTCACAACCGTCGCCAGTGCCAAGTTCACTCAATACTTCATCATAGGTTTTTATTTTTTTAATTTTTACCAGGTCAAATAATTCTTGGCGACTGTAATTAAAATGCTCGCACAAAACGGTTCTAACTATTTTACCTTGAGCCTTCATGGTATAAAGCATTAAATCTTTAACCATGGGAATGCAGCCACCACAACCAGTACCGGCTTTGGTACATTTTTTAATGGCATCAACTGTTTCGCAGCCAGCTTCACTAACCGCGTTGCAAATATCAATTTTGCTCACACTTTCGCAGCTACAGATTAACGCATCATCAGGCAGTGCGGTAATACCAGCACCTTGATCGGCATCGCTTCCTCTTGCGCCCAAAATAATATCTTCAGGATTGGGTGGTAATACAATATTATTTTTACAAGTTTGTAGCAAAGCGTTGTATTGATCGGCGTCTCCAACTAAAACACCGCCGAGTAAAGTCTTTCCATTGCTACTTATATTTATTCGTTTATAAATGCCTTTGTTACGATCTTCAATGGTAATGCTGCGAATGCCATCGCCTTCGGCAAAAGGGTTTCCAAAACTGGCAACATCAATACCAATTAGTTTTAGCTTGGTACTCATATCAAAACCTAAAAATGCTTTATTGCCACCTAATAAATTCGTAACAACAATATCTGCCATTTCGTATCCAGGAGCAACCAACCCATATATCATGCTGTTGTAAAGCGCGCATTCGCCAATGGCGTAGATGCTTTCATCGGAGGTTTGCATAGTTTCATTCACCAAAATACCGCCACGCTCACCAGTAGTAAGTCCGCATTGAATAGCCAATTCATCACGAGGTTTAATGCCAGCGGAAATTACCAACATATCGGCATCAATATGGCTGCCATCGCTGAATTTCATAGATTGAATGGCATCGTCACCAGCAATTTCAATGGTGTTTTTACTGGTATGGATGCTGAGCCCTAGGGCTTCTAATTTTGAGGTAAGAATAGCACTCCCAGCAGCGTCAATTTGCCTTGGCATAAGTCTCGGTGCAAATTCAATTACATGGGTATCATTAATGCCTAGATCTAGCATTGCTTTGGCAGCTTCAAGACCCAGAAGACCACCGCCAATAACAGCTCCTTTTTTTGACTTCTTGGCCCATTCGGCCATGAGTTCTAAGTCTTCAATAGTGCGATAGATGAAAACGCCTTTTTTTTCTACACCGGGAATGGAGGGAACAAAAGCAGCGGAACCAGTAGCTATTACTAAAACATCGTAATGGGTAATAATGCCATGGAAAGAAATCACTTTTTTGTTGGTACGATCAATTGTTTGAACCGGATCGCCAAGGTGAAGCTTAATGCCATTTTCTTCATACCATGAAGCGGGAGCCATTGAGAGGTCATCGGCAGATTTGCCAGCAAAAAACTCACTGAGGTGAACGCGGTCGTAGGCGGGACGAATTTCTTCACCAAAAACCGTAATTTGAAACTGGTGAGGAGCTTTTGCAATTAATTTTTCGCAAAACTTATATCCCACCATGCCATTACCAATAACTACAATTTGCATCATATAATATTTAATAAGTTATATGAGCAAGCAATCGAATTTAAATAAATAATAATATAATATTAAAATTACCGAAAACAATATTTAATATGTAATAATATTATTTATATAATAAAATTAGAGGTATTTGTTTTAAAAAACAAGAAAAATGATAATAAAAAACAGATATAATTTATTTAAATATAATATTTTTATCTAATTAATTGAATAAAATCTCAAAAATTTATTGTAATCGACTATTTTTAACACGCCTTAATAAAGATGCGCTTTGGGTTATTTGCTTTTAATAAATTAAAGTTATTTTTAAATGCTAAAAAAGGCAAACAGCTTCTGAATCATGAAAGCGAAAACAAACAACTGCAATCTGCTGGTATGTGACATGTGTAAAGGCTGCAAGCCAGAATGGTTGCCAGCCATACATGCGCACCGTAAAATAATTCACTTTAAAAAGGGGCAACAATTGTTTAAAGAGAATGAACCAGTAAAAGGCATGTTTTTTATTAATGAAGGGTTGGTGAAAGTGCATAAGTATTGGAATGATGAAAAGGAACTCATCCTCCGCTTTGCAAAAGCTGGTGCTATTGCGGGTCATAGAGGTTTAGGATCAGACACGCTATATCCCGTTTCTGCCACTGCCCTACTTCCTACTTCGGCTTGTTTTGTTGAATTGGATTTTTTTATTGCTACCCTTAAAGTAAATCCCGATTATTTATTTAATCTGATGCTTTTCTTTGCAGCTGAACTAAAAGAAAGTGAAAAGCGGATGCGCAACCTAGCCCATATGTCTACCAAAGGAAGGATTGCAGACGCCTTAATAAGGTTGCAAGAAAAATTTGGTGTTGATGAGAATAAATTCATTCAAATTAATATATCCCGTCATGATATGGCTGCTTACACTGGCACTACTTATGAAACCCTATTCAGGATGATGAATGAGCTTTCTGAGGAAGGTATTATTCAAATGAATAGTAAATTAATGCGCATTTTAAATACAGAAAAGTTGAAACTATGTATAAAATAAATAAGCGGCATCTGCTATTCTTTGGTTGCCGGCTGCTTATCTATACGCTTTGTTCCCGCATATAGCTCATACTCCAATAACCTACAATCAATGGTAGCATTATAAAATTCAATACGCCTACTGGGCTTTAACCTGATTTTTTTTGCAAGGTCAAGATTGCCCGTAAACACATAACCCAAATATCCTTTGCAGGAATTTTTAAGAAAATCTCCCAGTCTAGTATAAGTGCTATTCAACTCCACTTCATCCCCCAATCTTTCTCCATACTCTGGATTAAACATAATCACCCCATTTAATGATGGAGGTATGCTTGTTTTTTCAAAATCAATCACTTCATATTCAAGGAAAGTTTCCACGCCTGCTGCTGCTGCATTAAGCTTTGTTACTGCAATGGCTTGACTGCTGATATCGGTCGCAATAATTTGCAGTCCTTCCACTACTTTCACTTGTTCTTCTAGTCGCTTTTTTTCTTGCAAATACACCGAAATATCATATCCCTTTAAGTGCATAAACGCATATTGTTCGCGCAATAATCCAGGTCGTCGGTTGGTAGCAATTAATGCTGCTTCAATGGCCAATGTACCTGAACCACACATGGGGTTTACAAATGGCGCTTGCTGGTTCCACTTAGTAGATAAAATAGTAGCTGCTGCCAATGCTTCTAACATAGGTGCTTTGCCCGGCAACTTTCTATAACCATGTTTGGCGAGGGTTTCGCCCGATGTATCTAAAAATATTTCAGCTTCTTCGTGCTTCCAAAATAGGTATACTACTGCTCCTGTCAATTCAGATCCAGTAGAGGGTCTATTTCCTGTTTGTTCCCGCATACGGTCTACCACCGCATCTTTTACCCTTAAATTAGCGAATAAATTGGTTTGAATGGTTGGGTGGAATACATTGCTCGTAACCGAAAAATAGCCTGTTGGTTCAATTATTTTTTCCCATTCAATAGACACCAAATTTTTATACAATTCATCGGGATTATTGCACTCAAATACTTTTAATGAATACATTACTTGACTAGCTGTTCGCAGATTTAAGTTCAGCCGAATACAATCCGTTACAGTTCCTTCTAGCTCTACTCCCGTTTGGAATATTCGAATTACCTTAAATCCTAACTCAGTAACTTCTTTTGCCAATACAGCCGATAACCATTTGTGACAGGTGATGATGATGCGACTGGGGGTAGAAAATATTTGCATAAATGTAAATTTACTCTATTATTTGTGTAGATCTAATTTTCTCCTTTAAACAGCACTATTTTTTCTCATAAAACGAGTTAACTTGCCTTATGAATGTACAAATGGAACCCCAATGGAAAGCTTTACTTTTTGATGAGTTTAGGCAGCCTTTTTTTCAACAGATTGTGTACCATTTAAAGTCAGAAAAAGCAACCAATGCAACCATTTACCCACCTGGTTCTTTTATTTTTAATGCGTTTGAAAAAACACCTCCTGATAAATTAAAAGTAGTGATATTAGGTCAGGATCCTTATCATGGAGCTGGGCAAGCTCATGGCCTTAGTTTTTCGGTACCTGATGGAGTAAAGCCTCCACCCTCTCTAGTAAATATTTTTAAAGAGTTACATAAAGATATTGGCATGCCCATTCCAGTTACTGGCAACCTGAGTACTTGGGCTGAACAAGGGGTGTTGCTGCTGAACGCTGTACTAACGGTTCGAAAAGATGAGCCTGCCAGTCACGCTAAAATTGGTTGGATGGATTTCACCAATGCAGTAATTCAAAAAATATCAGACGAGAAAAAGGGGATTGTTTTTCTGCTTTGGGGCAAGTTTGCGCAAGAAAAACAGGTATTAATAGATGAAACAAAGCACTATGTGTTAAAAGCAGCCCACCCCTCTCCTTTTAGTGCAGATAAAGGTTTTTTTGGATGCAAGCATTTTAGCAAAACCAATGAATTGCTTATGAAACAAGGGCTTGAACCCATCAATTGGCAGTTGTAAAAAAATAGGTAATATTTGCAATATGAATTCAGCCAAACAACCTCGTTTCTTATCGCTTTTTTTAAATGTATTTGCACGTATATGGGCAATTTGGGGCTTGTTGAGTTTTGCAATTAGTTTTCTAATTGTATTAATTCCTTCTTTATTAACTGCGGTAATTCCAGATCCAAAAGGAATGGCTTATTTTATTAAAATAGCGAGGGTATGGATGAAGATCTGGCTCAATTTAGTGGGTTGCCCTGTAACAATAAAAGGTGCTGACTATTTTGAGAAAGGAAAAACATATATTGTTACTTGCAACCACACTTCATTGTTAGACGCCCCAATTTCTTCCCCATTTATTCCAGGTCCAAACCAGACCATTGCCAAAAAAGAATTTGCAAGTGTTCCACTATTTGGATGGTACTATAAACGAGGTGCAGTAATTGTTGATAGAAAAAGCGATGCCAGCAGAAGAAAAAGTTTTGAGTTGATGAAAGCCGCACTGGATAAAGGATTTCATATGTGTATTTATCCTGAAGGTACTCGCAATAGAACGGGTACTCCCTTAAAAAAATTTTATGATGGGGCTTTCAAGCTGGCTATTAATACAGGTTACTCAATTATTCCAGCTGTTATTTTAAATACAGGAAAATCCTTGCCATCCAACCGTTTTTTTTATATGCTTCCTTATAAATTATCCATTCATTTTTTAGCACCCATAGAGTCTGTTGGCAAAACGGCTGAAGAATTAAAAAATGAAGTGTACCACATAATGTATAAACATCATGAAATTAATAGTTAAAACAGTTTTAGTTAGAGAAAGTTCTGCTTCTGTTAATACGTAAGTCTCGCAAAATACCAGACTTGGGACTAACCGTAATATTGAAAGACCTAAATAAACCAACTGGGTTTACATTGATAGAGAGCTGCCAGCAATGCATTTCCCGAGTTATAAATGCACTTAATTGTTGCAAATTACCACGTGTAATGTCGTAAAAACCAGTTGCCCCTACTTTCCACTTATCTGTTAAACTAAAATCTCCATTAAAATTAAACGACGAAAAGGTTTGGGTAACAAATCCGGTGTAATCTGGAGTCTTTACTCTAATGAAGTTGAAAGAATAAGAAATAGATATATTCCAAGGAATATTAAAGTCAGTAAACTCGGCAGGGTTTGCCCTAGCAAATTGTAGTTGACGCTGCTGTTCATCGGGCGTCATAAATGGATCAATTGGCATAGCAGTAGTTTCTTTTTCTGCTTTTCCGTCTTTTGATTTGCTTTTAAAAGAGGTAGAAATAGCAATATTCCCATTGGTAATTCGGCCAAACTTAAATTCGGATGGTTTGAATAGAATTTTATTAATGGGAAAGCCCTTATTGTCTACATTATAAGGATCTAATGTGGCACCTGCCGTAATATTCACTTTCTCAAACAAAGTACTCCTTACATAAAAAGTAAAATTTGCCAATTGAAAACTATCCGCTAAGAAATTATATGCAGAGTTAAAACCAAATCCATCAATCAACTTGATTTTTTTTCCAGCCTTGTCGGAACTATCTGTTTTATTTTTAACCTTCATCTCCAACAGATTGTCTATTCCAAATCCCATTCCTCCAAAAACACCTTCGCCATAAGAGCCGTTTAGAGCGCCTTCAAATTGAGACCCACGAATTTTTCTACCGCTTGTATCTACTTGAAAACTATAATGATATTTTGAGGCAAAGTCCGGCTTATAATTGATGGAAATATTAGGCCTTATTTCATGCCTAATGGCAATTAAATTACTGGTGGGCTTGAATTTGTAAGTCCCAAAAATTCGAGTATTTGCTGAGATACTAAAACTCATTTCCCGGGCCGTATAAAATCCTTTTTGAAGGGTGGTATCTACTTTTTTTGTTGAGTCATTCCAATTGCGAAATATTCTTTGTCCGTACCAACGTTCACTAAAAGAAACGCCTGGTGCCAATGTTATTGGCCCTAGTGAAGGCAATGAAAGGGTAATGGGAATTGTATGTTGTGCGCCATATTGTAGGGTGTCTAGCAATCGCTTTATAGTAACAGATGTGTCGTAAAAACTAATTTGGTTTTGAAAGTTTCCACTATACCCAATCCCTATTTTATCGTACCATTTACCAGCGCCTACTTGCTCTTTTCGTTGGAAGGGATAAAAGGTAACCACATTAAAATTCACGGTAGGCAGGTTGAGATTTACTAAGCGCAAATTATTGTTCTGACTGTGGTTTAAGTTCATTGACAAATTGTACTTGCCTTTCCAATCTTTGCTGTAGCTTACCGAAGAGCTTAATTGATTTTGAAAATTCACAAACGGATTATTCAGTAGGGTTTGATTGAAGCGACTGCTTCCAAAATTTACATTCGCCGAAAAGCTGGTTCCTGGTCTTGCTCTTGAATCGCGACTATGGGACCAGTTAATCATGAATGAGCGCATACTATTAAATTCATCCTTACTGGTTGTACTTCTACTAAGGGTTTTGGTATTCTGAAATGTGAGGTTAAAATTTCCAGTATAGGCGTATCGTTTAATATACTTTGAGTTGATATTTAAATTCCATCCACCAAAAGAGTAAATATTGGTTCTTGCTGTTACATCTACATTATCGTTTACTACGTAGTAATACCCTAAGCCTTCAAAGCCAAGGCCAAAGTCGGGACTGGCTGTGAATTGTGGAGGAAGTATGCCAGCACTTCTACCTTTCGTTAATGGAAAAATCCCGAATGGAAGCCCAACTGGCATCGGTACCCCTTCAAATTCAGGAAAAGAAGGCCCTGCAATACCCATTTTATTGTTAATTATTTTCATCCTACTGGTTCTGAAATTAAAGTGGGGAGTATCAAGATTACAAGTAGTAAATCTGGCTCTTCTAGCAAAAATTTCCGTAGGACTTATTTTTTTTAGGTCTCTTGCATTTACATAAATTTCCCCTTCTTGAAAAAAAGTATTTTTTGTGAGCCCTTTGCCCGTTTTCATATTATAAAAAATGGTATCACTTACTGACTTCATCTGTCCCTGCACAAATTGCGGCTTGCTCATTGGGTTTCCAGTTGTATCAAGTGCTCCATACGCTTTAACCATTTGGGTTTTTTGCTCATATTTAATAGTGGCTGCATCTAATTTTAAATCACTATAATCAACTTTGGCTTTGCCGTACAAATAAAATTCTTTGGTTCCCATAATAAGTACCCCGGAATCTTCTGCTTGGTATTTGATTGGAGCGTCAATTGAATCTTTTGACATTTTTAATGTGTCAATTTTACTGCCCATGCTATCTTGTTTAAGAATTATGGCAGTGTCCATCATAGTCTTAGAAACAATGGGTTTAGCCAAAGGGCTTTGTTGATTTTTTGAGGGAATGATTCGCTTTGTTTGGGCATTTAATGGGTGAATAGAACCCATTAATAACCCTAGGTAGAGAAACAGTACAATAGTAAGCGAGGTTTTTACGTTAATTTTAATGATCCTATTCATGATTACGCAACAAAATTAAGGTCAAAACCGGGTAATTTATAATTTCAAGATTATTCGTTTAATGAAATGATATGATTAAAAGAGATATTGCTGCATTGAATTTGTTAAGTTTAAGTTTATTTATATTGGTTTCATTCACCAACCATATACCTAAGCCTGGCCAAAAACAGCCTTTAAAGCGAATTGTAATTGATGCAGGTCACGGTGGAACGGATATAGGAGCCCGAGGTGCTTATTCCACAGAAAAGGATTTATGCCTTGCCATTTCACTCAAACTAGAAAAAATGATGGAGGATCAAATTCCTGATATTGATGTGGTAATGACTAGAAAGACAGACGTTTACGATAATGTAACTCGCAAAGCAGAGATTGCCAATCAAGCAAAAGGAGATTTATTTTTATGTATTCACGTAAATAGTGCCAGATCTATTAAGCAATCAGAGTTTATTGGATATAGAGACGAGGTACGGTACAAAGGACGGGGTAAGAAACGTAAAAAATATACCGTTAAAGTAAAAGAATACCGTAATTATACCATTCCAAATCCTGCGAAAGGTACGGAGACTTTTATTTATAATGTGAATAAAACCAATGGCCGAATGAATGCATTGAGTCAAGACGAAGACTTTAGTATGGACAGTGCTACCCAACAAGAGATGAAAGAATTTGAGCGTAATGACCCTGCTAAAATGATGTTATTGAGTATGAAAACCCAAACTTATTTTCAAAGAAGTGCCGATTTAGCACTTACTATTGAAGATGAGTTTAAAAAAATTGGTAGAATTAGCCGCGAAGCTAAGCAGCGAAAAGAGGGTATTTTTGTTTTGCATGCAGTGAATATGCCAGCTGTTTTAGTAGAAACTGGTTTTATTTCTAATCCAGAAGAAGAGGACTATTTAAACAGCGATGATGGTCAGCGTGAAATTTGTGAAGTAATTATTAAAGCCATTAAGCGTTACAAATATTCATTAGAAAAGCAGCTTACCAATTCTGGAAATACGCCTCCCACAAAACGCAAATAACCATTTAACGGTGTTTTTGCAACTCAACCGTTCAAGAAACCTTAATTTTGTGTTTTGAACGGGCACCAAATTGTTTCGTTCCTTTTTTTGAATCTAATTGTTGTACGAATGAAAGTATCGAATGAAACAAAAGTGGGTATATTAACGGGTGTTGCCATTACATTCTTAATACTTGGATTTAATTTTTTGAAAGGCAAAACCATACTAAAAACGGGTAATTATCTGCACGCAAAATATGCCAATACAAAAGGAATAATGATTTCAAATCCAGTATATATTAATGGATTTCAGGTTGGTGCGGTTGCAGATATAGAAAATGCAGATGAAAGATTATCCTCTATTATTGTTTCCATTAAGTTGAAAGGCAATTATACCATCCCAACTAATTCAGTTGCCATTATTAAGGAGAATCCGCTTGGACCTCCTAGTATTGAGATTAAATTAGGCAATCAACAACAGTTTTTTGCTGCGGGTGATACTATTGCAACAGCAGAAAATTTGGGGCTATTGGCTGGGGTGATGGATAAGCTAAGTCCCGTTACCGCACAATTGCAACAAACCATTCATACGTTAGATTCTGTTCTTAAAAATATCAATACCATTTTTGATCCTAACACAAAGAATAGCATACAACAAGTAATTGCCAATGTAAATAAAACAACAGAAAGCCTAGTAATTTCATCTGTATCCTTGCAAAAAATGTTGAATGAGCAAACAGGGTCAATTACGGCTTCCATGCAAAACGTAAATAAGTTTACGAGTAATCTTAACAACCAAAATGATAAAATTAGTGAAACACTGAACAATTTAAGTAAAGTGTCAAGTAATTTAGCCAAAGCTGATATTAATGGGTCAGTATCACAACTTAAAAGTACTATTACACAATTGAATGATGTGGTAGGAAAAATAAATTCTAATGAGGGCTCTTTGGGAAAACTAATTAATGATAAATCGCTTTACAATAATTTAAATAATACCATCAGAAGTGCAAATATTCTGGTGGATGATTTACGGGTTCACCCTAAGCGGTATGTAAATATTTCAGTATTTGGAAAAAAAGATAAAACAATCCCACTTAGTATACCATTATCAGATTCTACAAAAATGAACTAATATGGTAATGAAATATATACCTTATTTGTTCTTGGTTATTTTGCCAGTTCTTGTATCTGCCCAACAATCAACCAATGATACTTTAGAAATAATTACGGCTGCTAGATACAACTATAAAGTGATTGATTCTGCAAATACATTTGTTTCACTTGCTGGCAGAGTACAAGTTAAACAAGGGAATACACTATTTTTTGCGGATAGTGCTGTATTGAATAGGCAGCTAAATACCTTGGAGGCATTTGGTAATGTGCATATTAATGATGCAGACAGTATTCACACTTATTCACAGTATCTCAAGTATTTGGGGAAGGAGAAAAAAGCATATTTAAACAAAAAAGTAAAGCTAACAGACGGAAAAGGAGTACTTACAACCGATGAATTAGAATATGATGTAAAGGTGAAAATAGGAACCTATTTAAAAGGCGGAAAAGTGGTAACAAAAAAGTCTACCCTCACCAGTCTACAAGGCAGTTATTATGGGGAAACCAAAGATGTTATTTTTAAAAGAAAAGTGATCATGATAGACCCAGACAATAAAATTACTGGGGATACTTTGCAATACAATACTGATACTGAAATAGCCACTTTTAATTCCCCTACTATTATTTTCAATATTAAAGAAAAAAGAACCATTAAAACTAAAAGTGGATTTTATGATATGCGTTTTAAAAAAGCCGAATTATACAAACGATCTATAATTGATGATAGTAGTTCAACATTTACCGCAGATGAAATGGCTTTTGACGATGCGAGTGGGCTGGGTGAATTTAGGGGCAATGCAGTTTACCGAAGTAAAGATAGTGCGCAGGGTTTTGATATGATTGCCAATAATATTAGAACCAACAAAATAAGCAATTCATTAATTGCCACTCAAAAACCTCTGTTACTTATTAAACAAGGAATTGATACTATTTATATTACCGCAGATACACTATACTCTGCTAAGCTATCCGATTTTATAAAACGGAGAAAAGTACCTTTGTTAAGAGATACAATTCCAAAGTTTAATACTGCCAATCAAAATACCGAAGATAGTACCGATAAGTTTTTTGAGGCCTATTATAATGTAAAAATATTCTCAGATTCTCTTCAAGCTACTGGGGATAGTTTATTTTATTCTTTAAAAGACTCTGTTTTCAGGCTCTTTAAAAGCCCCATTGTTTGGGCGCAAGAAAATCAAATTACGGGGGATACTATTTATTTATATCTTAAAAACAAAAAGCCCGAACGGCTTTATGTTTTTGAAAATAGTATGGCAATAAACAGAGTGGATAGTTCAATTTATTATAATCAACTAAAAGGAACTACCATAAATGCTATGTTCTTAGAAGGGAAAATTAACCATATGCGCGCCAAAGGAAATGCAGAAAATATTTATTATGGCACTGATGAGGCAAAGAAATTCATAGGAGTTAATAAATCTTCTGCCGATATCATTGATGTAGTTTTTGACGATGGTAAGGCACAAAAAGTAGTGTTTCTGAGAAATTTGGATGGAGTTACTTACCCTATGAAGCAGGTTGATCATAATGAAATTAAGCTAAAAAATTTTAAGTGGCTAGATGCACAGCGACCTAAATCTAAATACGACATACTTGCTCATTAAATTTTAAAAAATGGCTCCATATAATCTTATTAAAAAAAAGATATTTAATCCACTTGCAGCTTTCATGCATGATAGTCGTGCCATTGGAATTATATTATTGTGCGCCACTGCCCTATCCTTACTGTTAGCTAACTTTAGTTTTAGTAGTGAATGGTATAGAAGCATTTGGCAAATAAGTTTTGACGGTACTCAAAATCATCATATTCATTTCTGGGGGCTTATTTTGCCCAATAGCTTTATCATAATTATTAATGATGGGCTAATGGCTTTGTTCTTTTTTTTAGCGGGTATGGAAATAAAAAGAGAACTGGTTTCTGGAGAATTGTCTTCGCTAAAACAGTCTTTATTACCCGTAATGGCTGCTATTGGAGGGATGTTGGTTCCTGCAATTTTATATACCCAATTTAATAAAGGCACTGAATTTATGGGTGGATGGGCGGTACCTATGGCTACTGATATTGCTTTTACATTAGGAGTTGCTTCTTTACTAGGAAAAAAAGTGCCGATTGCTTTAAAAATATTTATTACCGCTTTGGCAATTATTGATGACCTTGGTGCTATTGTAGTAATTGCACTTTTTTATGGAGGGGCTCTGCAGTTAACTTATTTACTAATTACTGTTGTTCTATTTTTGTTATTAGGGTTGCTTCAACATTATAGAATAAAATTTGGATGGTATAACTGGGTATTAAGTATTATACTTTGGTATACAATGTTTAATTCTGGCATTCATGCAACTGTTGCGGGTGTTTTATTTGCATTTACAATACCAGTGAATCTACTCACCAATTTTGAACTAAAGCTACACAAACCGGTATATTTTATTATTATGCCTTTATTTGCATTAGCAAATACTGCTATTTTATTCCCTTCAAACAGCTTACATAGCTTAAATAGTAGCTTTTCTTGGGGTATTATTTTTGGATTATTATTGGGCAAACCATTGGGAATTTGCGGAGCTTCTTATGTAATGATTAGAAACAAGTGGTCACAACTTCCCGCTTTCACGTCTTGGCATCAATTAATAGGGGCAGGAATTTTAGCTGGTATAGGATTTACC
>JAAFJB010000062.1 GCA_013297995.1 Chitinophagales bacterium
CGTAAATGAAAAAAGCAAACAATTTGCTTCTGAAGCCAGCAGTGTTTCTAAAAAATCGGGTAGTAGATTGGGTAACGCCATCGGTATTTTATTCAAAGCATTTTTCTTGTTCCTTGCAGGTATATTAGCTTTCTCGCTTTTAGTGGCATTAATAGGATTAATGGTGGCAAGTGTGGGTGTGTTTCCACTTAAAAGCTTTTTCTTAGAAGGCTTTTGGCAGAACTTCCTTGCTTGGTGTACATTGGTACTTTTTCTCTTTGTTCCCGCAGTGGGATTGTTAACCTGGCTGGTACGAAGAATTATTGGTGCAAAATCAGGTAGCAAATATTTAGGATTCATATTTGGTGGATTGTGGACCCTAGGATGGATTAGCGTATCTGTTTTAATTGCAATGATTACGCAAAATTTTGAAGCAAAAGCCAAAGAGAAACAAGAAATTAAAATTGTGCAGCCCTCTAATAATAAAATGATTATTAAAGTTGCTGATTCAAAAGTAAGAGTGATTGGCAGAAAGGGTTGGTTTAAGTTGGATGGATTATTGAGTATTGAAAATGATAGCCTTGTATTAAACAATATTCGGGTTAGAATTGCTAAAAGCACCGATTCCCTCTACCATATGTCTTACGTTAAATTCAGTAATGGTTATGATGAAGATATTGCCTTGAACAATATAAAAGAAATGAGCTATGGATTGGAACAAGATGATAGTACATTTTACCTAAATCACGGATTCAAACTGAGTAAGAAAACCAAATTCAGAAACCAAAGTATTACCATTATTATTTTTGTTCCAATAGGCAAAAAAATAGAAATCGATCGCAATGTTTCTAAACGTTTAAGCAATATCAGCATTAATGGAAATAGAAATGATTACGATTGGGATGAGGAATGGAACAACGAAAGCTATGAGAACTGGAGTTCAAACACAGAATATATAATGACGCCCGGTGGTCTTGAACGCGTTGGCAAATCTGTTAATGAAGAAGATGATGACAATACCGACACTGATAACAACACAGAACAAAAAGCCATTGAGTCTTATAAAAAAAGCAAAGAAGATTTGCGCAAAGAATATGAAAAAAAGAAGCAAGAAGCAGATGATTTGAAAAAGGAATTGGACAAACCAATTGATACCACTAAATACAAATACCAAAAAGTGGCTTCAACAGAACCTTCTATTTCTACGCCATTAAAATTGCAAAAGCCGACTGAAATTGCAGAAAATATTGACCTTGAATCTGAACTGGGTAGATTTTCACTCATCCAGTTTCAGTCGTAAACTAGGTTGGTACAGGTTGGAAAAAGAACCTCGTCCTTGGTTGGGATGGGGTTCTTGTTTTTTAACCTATTTTTGCGGCACTAAAATTGGCTTATGCTAAACACTCCTTTCACAAAACAACATATTGCCCTAGGTGCTAAAATGGCTGCTTTTGCCGGATACAATATGCCCATCAGCTACACTGGTATTAATGATGAACACGCAGCCGTTCGCAACCATGCTGGTGTTTTTGATGTGAGCCATATGGGCGAATTTATCTTAAAAGGCGAGCAAGCTTTAGACCTGATACAAAGAACTTGCTCTAATGATGCTGCTAAGTTGGTAGCGGGACAAGCACAGTATAGTTGTTTGCCTAATTTAACAGGAGGTATTGTTGACGATTTAATTGTGTATTGTATTGAACCCCACAAAACCTATATGTTGGTGGTAAATGCATCTAATATTGAGAAAGATTGGAATTGGATCAGCCAGTTTAATACCAAGGGTGTAGAGATGCACAATATCAGTGAACAAACGGCTCTACTCGCCATTCAAGGACCCAAAGCCACTAAAATAGTACAATCGCTTACTGATATTGATATCATGAATTTAAAGTACTACACTTTTGTAAGGGGGAAATTTGCAGGTGTAGAAAATGTAATCATCAGTGCTACCGGATATACCGGATCTGGTGGCGTAGAAATTTATTTTGAAGATAGTGATGGGGCTGCAGATAAAATATGGGAATCTATTTTTGAAGCTGGTAAGGCAGATGGAATAAAACCCATTGGCTTGGGCGCTCGCGATACCCTTCGTTTAGAAATGGGCTATTGTTTATATGGCAATGATATTGATGATACCACTTCTCCTTTAGAAGGTGGATTGGGATGGATTACCAAATTCAATAAAGATTTTACAGGCAAAGCCTTATTAGAAGCGCAAAAAGCAGCGGGACTAACACGCAAATTAGTGGGCTTTGAAATGTTGGAGCGGGGCATTCCTAGGCACGATTATTTAATTAAAGATGCCTCAGGCAATACCATTGGAAAAGTAACCAGCGGCACCCAAGCACCTTCGTTGAATAAGGCGATTGGTTTAGGATATGTAGCAGTGGCATATGCCAGCGTTGACAGTGAAATTTATATTGATATAAGAAATACGCTGGTGAAAGCCAAAGTGGTAAAAGCGCCATTTGCTTAAAATAAATAGCCTTCATTTGCTGCATTTATTGGGTGTTAATTTTTTAGGTTTGTGTATACTATAGTTTCTCCATTATTCGTTATTAGTGCGATGAAAGTGATACTTCCCCTTGCGTGCATACTAATTTTATGTTTCAGTGCTTGCCACCGAAAAACGGGTTCAGGTGCCAGATCAAGGTCGGGAACTGAAACAGGATATGCTTCTTATTATGCGGACAAATACGATGGAAAAAAAACCAGTAGTGGTGAAATTTTCAGGCAAAGAAAAATGACTGCAGCCCATAGAACCCTTCGTTTTGGTACCAGTGTAAGAGTAACCAATATTGAGAATGGAAAATCGGTAAAAGTAAGGGTAAACGATAGAGGGCCATTTGTTGCTGGTCGCGTGATAGACCTTAGCAAGTCAGCCGCAAAAAGAATTGACCTCCACAGAGCTGGGGTTGCAAAAGTTAGGATTAAATATTAATCAATCCAATTTACTCAAAAACTATTCCCAATCTAATTGTATTGTTCAACATATTGATGTTGCTATTTACAATAGGAATAATACCATTGTAATTGGGAATGGCAATTTAATTATAGGCAAGAATCGCAGTTTATTTGGCATATCTCAGCGTGCGAATTCAAACCTCCTTACAAATGCATACGGTTTCTATATTGTTACAATTCAACAATTAGAATAACGGTGGTTTAACAATCAAAACTCAACATCAATTTTCTGTAACTCGCTAGAACCGCCAGTTTTAAAAACCGCTTTCAAATAGTAGGTATACAAAGTATTTTCTTTGATGTTCTCATCATCGTACACCTTTCTTGATGCAGGCAAAGTAGCAATTAAACTCACCTGGCTCTCGTTTCTGTTCTCAGCTCTATAAATAACTACTTCAACGATATCACTATTATTGAGATTCCAGTTTAATTCAATGTATTTTTTTTCACGAGATATATATGCATTCAAATTAGTGATGGTTTTTACCTTTTGCACTTGCTTTTTTGCTATGAATGACAGTGTTAAAGATACTTCACTTTTGAGATCGCTGCTGTCTATGGCAAGCAATCTGTAGTCATAAGAAGTGTACTGCTGAATTGCGAAATCGGTGTACAAAGTATCTGAACCGCTCGCTGTAAAAATTTGTTGCCAGTCTGTTTGCAACGTGTCGCCATTCAAGCGCCTTTCAATTAAATAATCTCTTACATCTCTACTAAAACTTTTTGACCACTGGATAGCAATTGACTTACCATCAGGCTGCATTTGTACAGTTCTTAAAACAGGTGTTGCTGGTGCAATAACGTCTGGCCTTTGCACCAAAACAAAATTGGCATAATTAGATTCATTCAACTTATTATCCAATGCTGTTACCGTATAGTATATGTCGCGATTCAATTGCTTAACCAACACTTTCTCTTTGAACTCAGTGGTTATAAGCGGCTCAACTTGCAAAGGGATGACTGTTTTGCTATCTGGCCCAACGGCTGATTTGTACACCTTATACCCGTTTAAATCTTGTTCGGTATTCGCCGTCCAGGTAATCAATACATTACCCGCAGTATCAATTCTACCAACAAGTGCTGTAGGAGGTAGTGGTGGGATAGAATCTTTGAGTAAATACAAAAAAGGAACCGATGCAATAGCGGAGCGGTCTTTTTTAAGAATTGCCTTCAATACAAAATAGTTTGTCGCCTGGGGCTGGTAGGCAAATGTTGTTTGCATCACACCTGGCCCACGCTTGGGAGTGAATTGGTTTAATTTAGTAAAAGTTGAATCTTCGCTGGTTTCTGAAGTCCAGATTTCGTAGCTGCTAACCAGCGATTTAAGCGAATCAACAATGGAGAAACTCATTGCGAATCTATTGGCAATGGTATCAACTGAAAGAATTCTTGGCCTTGACACAAAAGCAGGTTCAGGTTTGCCTGAAACAACATTACTGAAATTGCTCAACACACCAAAAATATTAATCCCCCTCAATCGGTAGTAATAGGTGGTTCTGTTTACAACCGATTCATCTTTGTAACCCATAAGCCCCTTTGTAGAATCTGAATTATCAGCTCCTTCTTGCTCAAGTGAGGTAATAAGTGGACGGCCTGTGATGCGGGCATAGTTAACACTGTCTGTGGAGCGCTCTAGTACAACAACAGGATACTCTTGCTTTATTGAATCTACATTCCAACTAAGCTTGGCTATTTTATCACCAAATGCAGCATTGATGGCAGGCATGCTAGCTTTTTTTGAATTGCTCGATACTTCAGCGGTAGTAATACCTTGATTATTTACAGGAACACCATTTACAACCACGCGATACATATAATTGATTCCTGCAACAGTAGTGGAGTCTGTAAAGCCTGAGGCGGACAAATACGCATTAGTTGGAGCATATGAGGAAAGCAAAATAAACATGGCATATACGCCATTATCTGCCTCAATATCTGCGGGTTTGGTTGAATCTGGCTTTGCCTTAAGGATAGAATAAAGCGCATACTCATCCGACTCCTTGTTGTATTTTAATGCTTGCTGTTCGGTGATTGGTCGTATTGGTATGGTATTCAGTCGTTGAAAATTGTTTTCGCCCTTCACCGCACGTTCTACAAAATACCCCTTATCATTTGCGGCTCTCCACTGTTTGGCATCACCCAAAAACCAACGGATATATACAACTCTACCATCTTTGAATGCTACTGTTTTCACAGTAGTTGGCGAACTTACTTGAGCTAAAGCTCCGTAACTCAATCCGCAAAGCAAGAAAAACAATATAAACCTATTCATCTTACGTACCATCATAATATCTTACTTTATTAATTAGTTCAAACCAGGTATTGCACAAGAAGTACCATAGCTGAAATCAAGATCAAACTTGCCTCGGTAATCTATACCTAGAACGGAAACACTATAGGCAAATTGCAAATTACCATTCAGAAAGAGCGGAACTGGTCCTCGTACACGAAGTTTTGCTCTTGCTTCTGCTTTAAAAACCTCAATATTATATCCTAAAATTTTTACACCTGCAGCAGCACCTACCACGCCAAATAAGTTACCTTCTCCATACCAGCCATTCATACCACCCGGCTGGTTTGTAGCACTACAAATGAAATTGTCATAACGTGAAGCATTTAAGCTAAAGGAAACTCCACCATATATTGTTCCATACCCTTCTATTACTCCACTTAGGCCTTTTGTTGCACTAGCTGATATCTGACCACTTAAACCGAATTTCAAGTTGAAATTAGAAGCATTAACATTACCACCCGAACTTCTATTATTTACTTGAAAATATACTGTACCAGCTCCGTTGATGTATTTACCTAATGAAATACCCACTTTACATGGTGCACCTTCTGTTCCAATATTTAAATCGAACCTGTTTTCAGAAACAACCATATCTAGTGTGCCTGCTTTAGCGTTATCATCCATCCCTCCTCTTATCACTTCAACACCTCCGATATCTATAGATACATACACATCCATCGCCAAAGAGAGTGTACTATTCTTGATATCAATCTTTGCCAAGAAATCACCCCAATACATAGGATTACCATCAGGACGCAGTCCGCCCGGAACCACCACTTGTCGCTCAAAAGAAGTATTATTTCTTGGGTTATTTAAGGAATCATTGATTTTTGCAACAGCCGCATCTAACCATGCTTCTGCGGTATCAATACTTTGGTCAATAATATTCTTATACAAACCAATTTGGCTATAACGATATACATCCGCACTTGACTCTTCAGGAAAGTTGAGTAGATTATAGGCAAGTTTTCTCACAAAATCATTTCGGAGATACCTACTCACTGTATCATTTGCTAGATTCCTTGGCGCAATCAACCCATTCAAAGCAGCTTGGTATTGAGGAAAATCTATAATATTAGACGTATATTGTTTAACTATATCGTTACTTACCTGTTTTAATCGGGTGATTTCTGCTTCTAAAGGAATCAGCTTTGAGATCACATCCTTTTGTACACTAACTCTAACAGCTCGGTTTACATTATTTAATTCCAGTTTTGAAGGGCTGAAAATAGCACCCCCATTTTCTTCAAGCAATCGTCTTGCTACAGCAGCGCTATCAGCCCTGAATTGCACCAGCGAATTATTTAACGCCTGTTGCGCTGCATTTTTTTGCTGCTGCGTAGCAGTTGCAGAATTGAGCGTGCTTCTGGCATCTCCCACTGCTTTTTGGCTTGACGCCAGGCTATTGTCTAAAGCAACTACTTTATTGAGGTAATTCCAGTGGTCTATAATAGGTTTAGCCCGTGCATAAGAGGAGTCGGCAGCTCTAATCACCGCCTCTTCCCTTGCGTTTAGTTTAACGCCGGTAGCTTTGCGTACTTTTAGCTGAAATGCGCCAACAACTTGCTGATTGGCATTATTAACTACCTGTAAAGTATCCTTAAAGGTTCTAGCAATATTAGCATACACATTGGTCTGCACTTGTAGTTTGCCTCTTAACTCCACTACCTTATTTCGCAAAGGCTTAATGGTATTTGTAAGCAGGTTTGTCATACTATCTTCCACGCGAAACTTGGGCAGAAGAATGATCTGGTAATAATTATACAGTATCTGCGCTTGATCTAATAAAGGGAAGGAACTAACCTGTGTGGCAACTTGTTTCCCACGGCTAATTGTATAACTATACTGACCATTTTTCACCCAAACGCCATCATTAAACCTGGTAGAATCACCGAAAACTGCCCGAATGGGCACTACCTCAGTAGCCAAATTATGGGCTTCATCTCCCTTAGTTTGATAATATTGAACGCTATCTCGATAAGTATTGGAGACACCTTGCCAGTATTTATATCGCGCATCATTGAAAGCTACATTAGTCAAATTCCTTGGCATGTATCCAAAACGAATTCTTAGCGACTCATTCTGCAATTTGTTATTATACTGACCAATAGCTGTATCTGCAGACATTTTTTGTCGTTCACAAAAACGTCTCCTTGCGTCATACGAATCCCTCAAGGATTTTGCCTGCGAAGTGTTGGCGTAAACCCGTGTCAATGAATCCTTAATCTTAGTGATGCGTGCTTGTGTAGGAGCTGTGTAGTTAATACGGCGCACATCCAACATTCCAGTTTCAGGGATATTCAACAACCGCGCCACTTCAGGCCATATTTCTAGATTTCTAGATCGGTAGCTATAACTTCCAAGATTAGCAGTAGGTCCAAAGAAACCATTATACTTGGCAGCAATATCCGTTCTTCCGGGGTTTGAAATGGAATCACTTCTACGCTGCATGGCTGCAAGTATGCGCTCATTAAATACGAGTAATCCATTATTGTTATCCAATTCCCTTTCCGCTTCTTTCATGGTAAGATAGGATGTATTAAAACTAGGCAGCAATTCTCTCATCCTACCTAATACACTAATTGTATCTGGCATTTGCAATGCTCCGTCTGGGCTATCATTCCCTGCACCACCACCACCTGCACCCGGCCTTCGAGCGCGGGAAGCTGAGATATCATTTGAGTTTTCGCTATCTTTCACATCCTCCCCCTTACTGGCTTTATAGCTCATATAGGTTTGCTGCCTGCCCTTTGTAAGCGGAGAAATTTTGGTTTTATCTTCATTGGGCATCTGCGAAAAAATCTGTGCGTTACCACTAATTGACACTTCTTCCAATCCCCAATTTTGGTTGAACACAAATTCTAATCCTCCAAAACCACTAACCATTTTTTCATCCCCAATAGACAAATAAACACCAGCCCTTAATCGCAAAAAGGAATTTTCATTGGGCACATAAGAAACCCCAGTTACCGTTACCGGATAGTTTCCACTAGGCTTTTCTACATCCATTTTATAACTAACGCCACCTTGAAAACCCGTGATTTTTACACAACCAAACATCATAATACCACGCGGCTTAAAATCAGCGCCACCATCTACATTAAAATATTTAAAACTAGACCCATCCGCATTGAATTTTGTACCGAACATTGCACCAGCTTTGATCTTAACCACTTTCGCAACAGTGAGTATCATTTGGCCACTGAAACCGCGTCCATAATTTTTATCATCCATAATATCCAATGCTCCATCAAACTCTACCCCATTGAACTTAGCCGCGATATTTACACTGGTAAGCTTAATATTTTCATAATCGAAAGATCCAGACCTGATATCTGTTTTACTGTAAATATCAATTCCCATAGCTCCGCCGATTTTGCCATCTGCAAACTGCAAAGCAGCATCAAAATGCAAACAGGTTGCGTTGGCATCAGCCACACCTCTTGAATTAAACCCTGTTCTTAACTCCACCGCCACCTGTGCGCCAAAACTGCCAATCTCCATTTCTGCTCTGGCACCTAGGTATTTCACCTCCATGAAAGGGGCAGTTTCTGTTTGCATCACCAACTCTTGAAACTCAATATCATCAATGGCTATATCAACTGGGAGAAAAGATTTATTTCTTTTTTCCGCCTTCTTTTCCGCCTTGGCCTCTCTTGCTTTTTTAGCGTATTCAGATACTTGATACATTCCGCCTTGACGATTGGCACTCAAGCCAAATTGTCCAGACATCACCAGCTTGGGCATCAACTTGTTCTGCTTTACTTTAAAAGAAAGCTCAACATCACCACTATTGAATAATAAATATCCCCTGAAATTCTTTGCTAAAACAAAACCATCTTCGTCAACACTCACATCAAATTCTTCACCACCCGACCTGATATCAGTTTGTACATACTGCGCAGTAAAAGGCACACCACGTTCAGCAAAACTTTGGTCTTCTACCGGCAAAACAATTCTACCAGAGAAACTACTGCTATTGGTAATGATTGCATCCTTCTGATACCATAAATCAAATCTATTGATGCTAAATGACCACCCATTGGCACTACCAGCCTTATCACTTAGATTTAGTATTTGACTTTTTGAACTCACACGAAAAGTAAATCCATACTCATCTACAACACCATAGATACCAGCAACAGTTGTGCGTTTTTTAGTATTCTTCACATTAAAATACTCTGGTAAATAAACATCCATTGCAGTAATACCCAAACCTATCCAGGTGTTTGGCAAAGCAGGAACATTTTCCCTGATATGCGTAGCAATATCTTTGTTTGTTGGGTTACTTAGTGTTGTTAGGTCTAAAACTGCTGAGTTAATTTTAAAGAAATAATTAGGAATTCTGGTATTACCGAAAAGCCCGGTAAAGGCAACGCCTTCTTTATATAAATCTTCCCACTTATTTAACGCTACTGAGAAAACCGCAGAATTGATAGCAGTATTACTCAGTTTTGCGAAACTAGTTTCATCTACTGAAAAAAAACTGCTTCCTTTAATTTCAACTGATGCCTTGAGGTTTAAAGATGTAAAACCATTGCAATCAAATATAAATTGAGATGCATCGGAGGTATTTGAACCATTAATTTTTAGAACAAAAGTATTGTTGCTATAACTGATATTCTGGCTCCCAATCAATGTTAAAATATTATTGCTACCAGCACCTCCAATTCTAGACATATTTACATTGCCAGCAAAATACAGCTCACCGTTTGTGCCACCATTTGGTGAACACCTTGCAAAAACCCTTGCAATAGCCCCTGCATTTGTAAAGCGGATATTTGCGATGGCTATTTGATAAGAAGTATTATGTGGTGTAATTGTTTTACTCATACCAAATGGCGCAGCCATGGTAACATTATTGGTAATATTATCAATCCATCTGTTTGTAGTACTAATAGTTGAAAAAGTGGCTTTTGCAGAATCGATAGAAGTCTGTACGGCTTGATTAATTTGATCGTCTAAATAAATTGTATTCGAAAGCCTTTCAGAAGACTCCAAATAATTGAATCGGGCTGGTGAGGCTTCTTTTGGGAGAAAATAGCTTTCGGAGCGTACACTATCTTCCTTGCCAATACCAAATTTATTTCCCGTGGCTTTTGAGCTTACACCAACGGCCAGGAGTAATACAATAAAATAAAATATCTTTTTGTTCATACTATATTTTAATTAGAAGATGTAACAAGATTGATAATCCCGTCAAGCAACTGCTTATTTGCATTAATTTTTATGTTTTGAAATTTTACATTCACCTTAAATACTTTACCATTAAGCCACATATCAACTAATCCATCACCACTAAATTGCCCATTAGCACCTGCAACATTATTTACAACGATTTGATAATCTCCTGCTGTGATAATATCATTATTTGCCAAGGTTGCTAAAGCATTTTGTGCCATTGGACCAAGTACTGGTTTTTGTCCACAAGAAGCTTTGATATTTGCAGCTACAGTTGTTGTAGTATTCTGCTTGGCAGTATCCTGTGCTTTTAGGGTAACACTGGTTTTAAAATTATATACTGACGACTCTACAGACTGGCTTCCAAAGCAAAAGCCTTTTATTTTCACATTATAATTCGTACCCTCTGCCAGTTTACTCATTACAAAACTGTTACTAATATTATTTGAAGGAATTGCAATATCAGTCCATGTGGCACTACTTTGCGTTTTAAAAGAAAAGGCAAAAGTTTGGCCATTGGTAAACGAAGACCAGTTTATGGAGGCACCGTTGGTGCTAATATCGGATCCAGTTACCTGGAATGGAGCCTTACATTCTGCAACGTATCTAAACGATTCAACATTGGAATACCCACCATTCGAAAATGTTGTTGCAGTAAACCCGCCATTATCCACAGGAAATGCTTGCACCCTCCATGCATACTTTTGATTGCTTAATAATGGCGGATTGAAAGCATTGTAATTGTATGTATTGGTTAGTGTACTGTCTTCAAAAAAATAAGTAGGCGATCCTGAAAACGCCAATTGTGGGTTAATAAGCGTATCTAACAAGCGAATAATCTGTAGCTTATACCTAACAGAACCGGCTGTAGTTGCTTGTCTTGGTTGCCATTGAAAGAAAATATTTTGTACGCCACGTTCAACAATGATACTATTATTTAACGGCGAATTAAGCAAAGGAGGGTTATTAATAGTGAAAGTAATCTGAAAAGTGGCTAAGGAGCTAAGTTGAAGTTTTGTTACTGCATCATACAGCACAAATCCAAATGTAATAACCGATTGAGGGAAAGCACTGTTGAACTGCGTTAAATTGATACCTGAAAGATTTGCAAAATTATACAAACTCGCAAAATCAAGATTTGATAACCTCAATGGCGTGTTGCCAACGAGACTAATAGGAAGTGTATTATTTAGAGATCTTGTTTGTGCAGTAAATGTATTTGATTGAATGGTTACTCCCAACAATACATTTTGTACACCGGCATTTGAGGACTTATTGTTAATTGTTAAGTAAATGCTAGGAGTAGTGGCTCTACTAAGCATTTCAATTGTTGAAGGGGAAGGCGGAAATATTACAGGAGATATATCAATCGGATAATTAATATTTCCTTGTGCAAAACCACTTGTTTGAACAAAGAAAAGCGTGAAGAAAAAACAAATAAAACGCATTATATAATTGTGCAATCTCATATCTTAAAAGTTATAATTATAAGTTAAGCCCATAGCTCCTGTACTAGTATTTGTTTGGGGCGCACCTAACCTTGATTTGCTTTGAATCTGGAAAATAGCATTAAAATTAAAAACATGTTTTTTGTACATTACATAACTAGCTGTAGACCTGAAATTAATAATATTAACACCAGAAGCACTAGCCACCATTGATGTTGTATTATAGCCTGAACCAATTGTGAACGCTAGCTTACGCTTAAAAACTTTTTTGCCGAAATTGAAGTTAAACCCAACTGCTCGCACATTATTAGAATCAGGGCCCTGACTGGTTTTGCTATAGTTTAAGCCGAAACTCCATTTGGTATCTACTTTTGGCAATACAGTATAATAATTTAAAGAAGCATTATAAAACTTTGTTCCTTGCATATCAACAAAGAACTCTCCTTGTCTTTGATCTCCTTTTTGATAAGAAAAATTTAAATTAGCCGCACTGTTTTTCTCAGGCGTTGATGTAATTTGGTAATTAGCACTAAAATTGGCATTCTGATTTAACTGAACCAACCGCAAGGAATCAAGAAACAGCGGAACAAGATTATTTTGATTTGCAATATTATTAAGGTTGCGAATATTAGTTACACCACGAGTATTTGAATAAGAAGCATTAAATGATAATTGCTGGATTGGATTAAAATTAGCGTTGATAGTAGCAAGTAAGCGATTAGACTTTTGGCTAATTGTTGTATCGTCACCAACATCATTCTGCAAACCAACCTGTCCGTTTAAACTAACTTTTCCCCCTAGAAAAATTTTATTTGCTGTAACCCCAATATTCTGAAACCCATTGATATTATATAATGATCCAAGGGTTTGATAATTAAAATCTACTCGCTCAAAACTCAATCCTGCATCAAATTTCATTTTTTCAAAAAGATAATTCAGCCTCGCATTTGTAGCATAGTTACTCTTAGTGCTACCATTATTACCGATAAACCCAGCCATTAGGTTCTTACTTTTAAATGCATTGGGAACATTCAGGTTATCGGTTAACAAACTATTTGCCACCTCGAAAGAGTATTTGATACCCTTGATTGAACCTGAACCGACCAGACTTGAAACAATATTTTCTTTTGGTGTTATGCCAGACTCTACAGGAAAATTAAATGCCGATGATGTATCTTCCTTGGCATGGAAGAAGTTAACGCCTAATAGATGATTTTTAAATTGATGGCTAACACCCAAACCTTTACCCCATCTTTCATAAGTGGGCTGGGCCTCAGGATTAAGCAAGAAATCACCACTACCTCTTAAAAACTTACCCCCTAAAACCATGATCTTCCAATTTTTAGGTGCAATCTCTAAACCTGCACCATTAAATTGAGCTCCATTCAATGTATATGGAGATAAATTAAGCGCAATGGAGCCAGCATGCAAGGTAAATATCTTATACTTTGGATGAATGGCAATTCTATTAAAAGGTACTGGTTGAAATCGATAGGAAAATTGAGCATTTGAGTAAGTGAAATCTAAAGGAATATTTATTCCCTTTACATAAATATTCAAATTAGCTCCAATAACATAATTAAATGGATTTCCGCCCTGAGTAGAATTAGATGAATAGTTGTACAGCATGGAGGCGTTCACACCTCCATTTAATTTAAACAATTTTCCTTTTCCAAATAAAGAAAATGGGTCAAAGGTTTGTGCCATTACTCCTTCCGAAAATATAAGTATCAACAAAAATATAAAGCAGCGTATTTTCATAACAAATTGATAGGATGCAATTAATTTTTAAAAATTGATCTTACCGCATTACTTCCTTCACTTTGCACAACTAGTATGTACGTGTTATTTGAGGGTTGACTACTTATATCTATTCGCTCGGTAATTTTTGTAAGGGTGGTATTAGTAAATGTCTTATTATAAATAAGTGTACCATTAAAATTAAAAATCCGCATAGTAATATTCCCAGGCCGGTTCAAGTCAACCGTAATATTTGAAATTCCTGTTGTAGGATTTGGCCCTATCGTTATATTTCGAATAATGATAGTTGGAGGTGTATTAGTAGAAGGATAATCATTGGTTGTAACAACAATCCTGGCAGTGTCAGTGCTCTTACATACGTTATAAGAAGTATTGTTTAATATAACCTGGTAGTTACCAACTGCGGCAAACCTTAAAAGTGCTAACGAATCAAATTGACTTATAACTGTGGAGCCAGCCGGAAACACCCAGCTTTGCGTTTGAGGCTTAACTGAAGTAATATTTACCGCAAGTATTTGCTGATTCACAAAAGCCTGCTTTGTCATCGCAATCCGAGCTTTTATAGCTGTATCTGCTGTATTCCTGAGATTAATGCTGTCATTTACTACACAACCATTCGATAAGGTAATTCTTACCCGATACATATCTGCATTGCTGATATTTACTGATTGTGTAGTAGCAGAAAAACCAGTACGAACACCCGACCATAAAAATGCTGTTGGTGAAACTGCTTGAGCGGTTACACGCAACGCAGTGGCTTTACAAATTAAAGAGTCTCGGAAAGCCAGTCCGGCTCCTACAGTACTATTGTTTACTATTCCCACTATTACTGAACTAGAAGAACATCCATTCGCATTCGAAACTCTTACAGCATAGCTTCCAGTGATCTTAACAACAAGCGTCTGACCCGTTGCACCCACTATATTACCGCCATTTAATAACCATTGATTACCTGTAGTAGCGGATGAACTTAATACGGTGCTGTCGCCAGAACAAAAAGTCAACGGTCGGTTATTGCTAATCGTTGGTATAGCTGGTAAGCTGTTTACTACTGTGGTGGTTGCTGATGATATTGCATTACATCCACTGGCATTGGTATTAATCACTGTGTAAGAACCAGCTGTTTTAACTACCAATGTCTGAACCGTTGCACCCACTATATTACTGCCATTTAATACCCATTGATTACCTGTTGTAGCTGATGAACTTAATACGGTGCTGTCGCTAGAACAAAAAGCCAACGGTCTGTTATTACTAATCGTTGGTATAGCTGGTAAGCTGTTTACCACTGTGGTTGTTGCTGATGATATTGCATTACATCCACTGGCATTGGTATTAATTACAGTATAAGATCCAGCTGTTTTAACCACCAATGTCTGACCCGTTGCAACCAATATATTACTCCCATTTAATAACCATTGATTACCTGTTGTAGCTGATGAACTCAATACAGTACTATCACCAGAACAAAAAGCCAATGGTCTGTTATTGCTAATCGTTGGTGTAGCTGGTAAGCTATTTACTACTACTGTTGTTGCTGATGATATTGCATTACATCCACTAGCATTGGTATTAATCACTGTGTAAGATCCAGCTGTTTTAACCACCAATGTCTGAACCGTTGCACCCAATATATTACTCCCATTCAATAACCACTGATTACCGGTTCCAGCTGATGAACTCAATACGGTGCTGTCGCCAGAACAAAAAGTCAACGGTCTGTTATTGCTAATCGTTGGTATAGCCGGTAAGCTATTTACTACGACTGTTGTTGCTGATGATATTGCATTACATCCACTAGCATTTGTATTAATTACAGTATAAGATCCAACTGTTTTAACCACCAATGTTTGACCAGTTGCTCCCAATATATTACTGCTATTTAATAACCACTGATTACCTGTTGCAGCTGATGAACTAAGAACGGTGCTGTCGCCAGAACAAAAAGTCAACGGTCGGCTATTGCTAATCGTTGGAACAGCTGGTAAGCTGTTTACCACTGTGGTGGTTGCTGATGATATTGCATTACATCCACTAGCATTGGTATTAATCACTGTGTAAGAACCAGCTGTTTTAACTACCAATGTCTGAACCGTTGCACCCACTATATTACTGCCATTTAATACCCACTGATTACCGGTTGTAGCTGATGAACTCAATACGGTGCTGTCGCTAGAACAAAAAGTCAACGGTCTGTTATTGCTAATCGTTGGTGTAGCTGGTAAGCTATTTACTACTGTAGTGGTTGCTGATGATATTGCATTACATCCACTAGCATTGGTATTAATCACTGTGTAAGATCCAGCTGTTTTAACCACCAATGTCTGAACCGTTGCACCCAATATATTACTCCCATTCAATAACCACTGAT
>JAAFJB010000063.1 GCA_013297995.1 Chitinophagales bacterium
TAGTCCCGATTTATTACTAAACAGGGAAAACCTAGTTTTACTTTGCCTTGGCAATGTAGTGGCTTTTATTGTTGCCTTGCTGGCGATTAAACTATTCATTACCGTTCTACAGCAATATGGTTTTAAATTTTTTGGATGGTACCGGGTAATCGTGGGCACTATTCTTTTACTATTGATTTATACAGGTTATCTGAAATAGCACTATTTTACATATTCATAACCAACAAACCGTTTCATGCAAACAGCCAATAAAAAAACAATCAATGGATGGGCCATGTACGATTGGGGTAATAGCGCTTATAACCTCGTAATTACATCAACTATTTTTCCCGCTTATTTTGAAGCAGTTACGGGTGATGGAAATGAAAATACCCTTAATGATACCGTGACTATTTTTGGAAGAACTTTTGTAAATACAGCTTTGTACAATTACGCTTTGTCCATTGCTTTTATTATGGTAGCGATTACCGCACCGCTGCTTTCATCCATTGCAGATTTTAAAGGCAACAAAAAGAAATTTCTTTTTTTCTTTTGCACCCTAGGTAGTTTAGGTTGCGCTGCTATGTATTTTTTTGATAGTACCAACCTTATTTTCGGCTTACTATGCCTTATTATTGCCTGTATTGGTTTCTGGAGTAGCCTCGTTTTTTACAATTCTTTTCTACCAGAAATAGCAGCACCCGAAGACCAAGATAGGGTGAGTGCAAAAGGGTTTTCAATGGGTTATATAGGAAGTATGATTTTGCAGATTATCTGTTTTGTATTTGTGCTTTCGCCCAATAGTTTTGGTATTACGGTTGGCAAAGCTTCTCAAATTTCTTTTTTATTAGTGGGCTTATGGTGGTGGGGCTTTGGTCAATTGGCTTTAAGCAGATTACCCAAAAGTATGCCCGCTGGAGATGGTAAGTCTACCCGAAAGATTCTGTATAAAGGTTACCAAGAACTGCATAAAGTGTGGAAGCAACTGAGCCAGCTTCCCTTACTGAAAAGATATTTATTTGCTTTTTTCTTTTTTAATATGGGAGTGCAAACAGTCATGCTTATAGCCACCCTCTACGGAAAAAGCGAATTGAATATTCCCACTACCAACCTTATTATTGCTATTTTAATCATTCAATTTATTGCTATACCTGGCGCATATACCATTGCTTATCTGTCTAAAATAATGGGCAATTTTAAGGCATTAATGGTAACAGTAGTACTTTGGATTATTTTGTGCATCATCGGTTATCTATTACCCAGAAATGGAATTATGGAATTTTATGGATTGGCCGTGGTAGTAGGTTTTGTTATGGGTGGAATTCAATCACTCAGCAGAAGTACTTATGCCAAGTTAATGCCTGAGACTAAAGACACTACTTCTTTCTTTAGCTTTTACGATGTTACAGAAAAAATATCTATCGTAATTGGTATGTTCAGCTTTGGATATATTAATGAAATTACGGGCTCCCAACGAAATTCTGTGCTGGCATTGGTAGTATTTTTTGTAGTGGGCTTATGCATACTTTATTCTGCTTTAAAACTACAAAAGAAATTAGCCCATGCAACTCTATAGTATTAATCATGGATATTTTAAATTAGATGGTGGCGCTATGTTTGGCGTTGTACCTAAAAGTATTTGGAATAAATTAGTGCCTGCTGATGAAAATAATATGTGTAATTGGGCACTCAGAAGTTTGTTGATTGAAGATGGCAATCGGTTGATACTGGTTGACACGGGCATGGGTAATAAACAGGATGCAAAATTTTTCAGTCACTATTACCTCAATGGCAACGCCACACTGGATAGTTCTTTGCAAGAATATGGATTTACTCGCAATGATATTACCGATATTTTTCATACCCACCTTCATTTTGATCATTGTGGTGGTACCATTATTCGGGATGGAACTGCATTGGTTCCCGCTTTTAAAAACGCCATTTTCTGGAGTAATGCTGTACACTGGAATTGGGCTACCCATCCCAACGACCGGGAGAAAGCTTCTTTTCTTAAAGAAAATATTCTACCTATGGAAGAAGCGGGGATTTTAAAATTTGTAGAAAGCCCTGCTGCTCATTTTATTGCGGAGGAACCGCTCGGTTCTTCTCCTTTTACCGAAAATATTTCAATTCGTTTTGTAGATGGCCATACCAAGGCAATGATGTTACCGCAAATTAAATTCAAGGGCAGAACCCTTGTTTATATGGCAGACTTACTGCCGTCTGCCGCGCATATTCCACTTCCCTATATTATGGGATATGATATGTTTCCGATGACTACCCTAGCAGAAAAAAAATCGTTCTTACAAGAAGCGGCTGACAATAATTATATTTTATTTTTTGAGCACGATGCCCATACCGAATGTTGCACCGTTAAACATACAGAGAAAGGAATAAGGTTGAATGAAACTTTCAAGCTCAATAATATTTAGCGAATGGATAGCGCTGAGGAAAGCGGATGGCGCAGATGCTTATACCCCATCATATCTACTTTTACACTTCCTACTGCAATGGGGCTTTCTATTCTTAGTGGGATATGGTTGTTATCATCGCTTACCCACACCGTCATTTTTTCTCCACCAGAAAACAAAGTCCCTTTTACCAATAGTGGCTTGAATTTAATGGCGTTGAATTTACCATAACGGGTTTTCACCACTTCTTTGCCTAAATATTTTATATAAAGATTGTACACTTCATTATCTAAAAACATAGTAAAAGGAATTTTATCCTCGGGCTTGTATTTAGAAAAATCAATATTACGAGCATAGTAAATAGAACTCAATACATCTTGAATACAATTGGGTATTTTAAAAGTTCCTTTCTCACTTACCGCTGTATTATTTTGCTGGTTAAAAATTACATTTTCATTAATTTTATACCCTCCTTCATCTACCGTTCTAATAAATTTTAGTGGCTGAAGATTGGCGGTATCAATATAAGTTTCATACTTATCACGCACTTTAAAAATCCAGTCGTAACTAGAATTTGAAGCCCCACTTCCAATAATATGATATACAGGTTTATTATTTAATTTTTCGGTAGCCACCGTAAAATTAGCAGTGCCTGCATTTACATAGAGACCAATAAAATTATAAAACACACTAAAATTGATGCTTTCCCCATCTTGAAAAGCAGTATTGCGGATGCCACAAAAATCATCACCAGCAGATAATTTCTGACATATTAAAATAATCCCCATCAAAACAATTAATTTTCTACCCATCCGCATTTTATTTATTTCTGAATAATCTTACCCCTAATATAAACAATGTACCCGCAATGGCTGGTAAGATTAAGTTAATTATCCAAATACCCGCAGCCGTTGCAATAATTCCTACGGTATTACTACTCATCATTCCCAACAGCAAAATACTCACTTTTCCCCTAAAGCCCAGTTCTGCCAATGCAATGGTTGGCACAATGGCCAATACTAAAAACATTACCCCTACTAGGGCACAGGCATCCAACCAAAATATGGGTACATTAAACACCTGTAATAACAAAAGGTATTGAAGTAAAAAAACAAAGTAGCGGCCAAAAGAAAGCGATAATATTCCTATTAATTCCTTCCAATGAAAATCTTCTAGCTTCTCTAAAAAAAATTTATACCGCTCAATGAAAGGAATTTTTTCGAGCAATTTTATGAGAATAGACATTTTAAAATAGAGTAGACTAAATAAAAAAATTCCCATTGTTAACACATATACCAAGCCATCTACCCAAAACACAGATAATCCCTCTAACTGGTGCTCTGCATTTAGAATATAAGCACGCATATAAATCATAGAAAATATGCCCATTATAAACGTTACAATGATCTGTGCCATACTTCCTACAAAAGAAAGCACCACACCGCGTATGCGATTTCCTTCTTTTAAAAAAGCTACCCTGCCAACAGATTCACCCATTCGATTGATGGTGTTAAAGCCCAATGCTTGTCCCGCTAAAATGGCTTTAAACGCTTGCCCAAAACTAAGCAGCTGTATTCCCTTAACTTGAAGCTGCCATTTGCGCGCTTCTATACCCCAGTTTACCAGCATGAGGGTAATAACCAGCAAAAACTTCCATCTATTTTCACCAGTAAATGAGGTACTAATCATGCTCCATGATTGTTGTACATCATGCTGATGTTGAATTTTTTGGAAAATACTCCATGCCAGCCAACTGAACAAAACTGGTCCTACTATATAGTTAAGTATATTTTTGTATTGTTTGGTCAACCCGTTTTTTTGTAAAGGTAGGGTTTCAACTTACAAAAAAATATTTCTTACTTTCACTATAAATGAACCCCAAATATGCAATATGACTCTGTAATATTAGGAATTGATCCTGGCTCTCAACTAATGGGATATGCATTACTGGGAGTTAGAGCAGGTAAGCCTGAGTTAATTGTGATGGATGCTTTGAAGTTGACAAAAGAAAAAGATATTTATGCTCGATTACAAATGATTCACAGCCATATTTGTAGTTTAATTAAAGCGCATCACCCCCAATCATTTGCCATTGAAGCTCCTTTTTTTGGAAAGAATGTACAGAGTATGCTTAAATTAGGAAGAGCGCAAGGTGTTGCCATTGCTGCCGCCATGCAATACCAGATTCCTGTTACAGAATATGCCCCAAAAAAAATAAAGCAATCCATTACCGGAAATGGAAATGCTGATAAAGACCAGGTTTGGAAAATGCTACAACATACACTTGCTATAAACGATAAGCCCCAATATTTTGATGCTACCGATGCATTGGCCGTAGCGTTATGTCATTTTTATCAAAGCAATAGCGTACTGAATAAAACAGGCAAGCCCCTAAAAGGATGGGGCGATTTTATAGCCAAAAATGCTGCTAGAATAAGAACCGTTACATAGTAAATTGGGTTGAAAAATTTTACCGAGTTAAGGTTTTGCCCCCTAATGCCTATACTAAAAATTGGCAAATAGCTTGCTGCACTTCTTTTAATTCTATCGTACTTAACTTGAGTTTTTCTCGGGTAAAATTCATATCATCTGCGCTGTTAATGGGCAGCAAATGAAGGTGCGCATGAGGCACTTCTAAGCCTATTACGCTTATACCACAGCGGTTACAAGGAAACGCTTTCTCTATAGCTTTTGCAATGGGTTGCGCAAATAATAATATCTCCGATAAATAATCATTGGTTAAATTAAAAAACAAATCTGTTTCTATTTTAGGAACTACCAATACATGCCCTTTCACCAAAGGAAAAATATCTAAGAATGCATAGAATTTTTCACTCTCTGCTATCTGATAAGAAGGTATTTCTTGGGAAATTATTTTAGAGAATATAGTCATTATATGGTAATATGCTCTACTTTAAATTTAATAATTCCATTGGGTGCATGCACTTCAGCAACTTCTCCAATAGTCTTGCCCAATAAACCTTTTCCTATAGGTGAGCCCGCTGAAATTTTACCCGCTTTAAGGTCGGCTTCTTTTTCACCAACTATTTGATACGTAATTATTTTTTTAGTCGCCAAATTGGTAATGGTAACTTTTGTGAGAATACTCACTTTACTGGTATCGATGGTATTAGTATCTACAATTTTTGCATTGGCTATTGCCCCTTCTAACTGTTTAATTTTAGCTTCGAGCATGCCTTGTGCTTCCTTAGCAGAATCATATTCAGCATTCTCTTTCAAGTCGCCCTTTTCCCTAGCTTCTGCAATGGCACGGGATGCTGCTGGCCTATCAACCGACTTCATTTTCTGTACTTCTTCACGCATTTTATCGAAAGTTTCTTTCGTCACGTACATATTAATTTCACTCATATTATGGCTTTAACAATGGTAAAAAAAAATACAACGCCACATTTTACTGCGGCGTTGCATGAATGCAAATTTACGGAAAACTAGTAATACAGCCTACAAAATTGACAATTTTTTCAGCAGAACCTCGGCCATACCTATAAAAGCTTCCTGACTATAGCCGGCTATATGTGGGGTAATAACCACGTTCTTCCGAGCGTTTAAATTGTACAACTGCTCCTGCTCCTGAATAGTATAACTGTTTAATTGTTCGTTTTCCAACACATCTAAACCAGCTGCTTTAATGCGATTATTATCCAGTGCCCTTATTAAAGCATTCGTATCGGTTACTTTGCCTCGGCAGGTAGTAATAAAATAAGGTTTTCGCTGCAGTGCATTAAAAAAATCTTCATTCGCATAGTGAAATGTTTCAGGGGTTAAGGGTAAATGAAGACTAATAATATCAGCCGATTTTGTAATATCTGCTACACTTGCTTCTGAAATATTTTCCCTAGCAAAACCAGATTTGTTTACATCATTGGCAAGAACCTTCACACCAAATGGTTGTAGTAGTCTAGCAAATGCTGCACCTGTATTTCCAAAACCTATAATTCCAACCGTTTTGCCACTCAATTCATCTCCCCTATTTTCATCTCTTAACCAATATCCTTCTTTTATTTCTTGGTTACTGCTTCCAATACAATTCATTAATCCCAAAAGCATACCCAACGCATGTTCTGCCACTGCATTCCGGTTGCCTTCGGGACTACTTTCGCAAACTATACCTCTTTGTTTGGCATATTCCACATCAATCAATTCCATTCCGCTACCCAAGCGACCAATCCATTGTAACATGGGTGCAGCGTCAATTATGGTTGCATCTATTTTCAATCGGGTAGTAACCACCAACCCTACAGTATCTTTTATCAACTCTTTCAATTCAGGGTAAGTAATAGCAGGTTGATATATTACTTGATATCCTTTCTCAATAAGGGTTGCCTCTAAAAATGGATGGGCTTTGGCGGTTATGATTATTTTTAGTTTCAATACCGATTCGTTTATTGGTTGTTTATTCATTGACCTCAAATTAGTTAGATCGATACTGAATTGTTCAAAATTGTTTAAAATTGTTTGAGATTCCCCTAAACCACAAACTTTTATACCGTTGATTATCAATCAGTTAAGAGAAAACTCTTTTAAAACTCTTTTAAAACTCTTTTAAAACTCTTTTAAAACTCTTTTAAAATAATTTCCATTTTCCATATCCAATTGGTGTTATTCTTGCATCTAATCTTAAAGCTGTTAAAAAATTAGTAACCTTGGTTTTTTTTTGCTGGGCAGTAAGGGTTGCTGATAACTTTGGAATGATTAGGTTATCAATTTCACTGCGCTTACCCTCTCCAAATTTTCTTAAATATTCAATTACCATTTCTTTGAAATGTGCGTCATCAAAACTTCTATTATTTATGTATTCAGCTTTTAATTTATCATTGTTTAGGGGTTCTACTACTTTAAAAGACAAATAAGGCGAAGATTTTTTACCTTCAACGTATTTTGCTTTTTTCAGAAATTTAAAAGCATCATTAGAAACTGTTTGTTTTTTTTGAACTTTGTCTAGCAATAAAGTATCTTCTAAGGATAGTTTATTGTTATTGATAAGAATACGAGCAAAATCTTCGTTTAAAATTTTTCCAGTAATTGTAATTTTTATTTTACCATCGCTAAAATCGAAATCGGGCATTGGAAAAAAGCGTTGCCTTTGGAAATTAAATATTTTTCTAATGCCACCGCCTTGTGTTTCAATCATATCTAAATTTTTCATAGCAGCAACCAAAAAAGGATTTCTGTATGTTTCTTGTGGAGTATCTTGTAAAACAACATCTTCTATAGACTTTGGTAAAAAACTTCCAATATTTGAATAAACAAGGTGGTCGTCTTCAAATTCAACTACACTTATATAAGCTCCTTTTGAATAATCTTGATGCGCTATAGCATTGTTTAATGGCTCGCGTATACTGAAAGGGTCGTAGCGCAAAAACTCATCAGGAAAAAGTGTACCGTCTCTTAAGTAACGATATTTTAAATTTCGAATTTTACTATACACTTCATCTACAGATAAAATAAAAGGAATAGAAAATACCTCAAAATCTTTGTCTTCGTTTTTTATAGTTTTTAAATTCCATCGAATTTTAACTGTTGAACCCAAGTAATGTTCAGCCTCCTCTTTACCTGTTAGTATTAATGCTGTACGAGTTATTTTACCTTTTATAGTTAGTTTAGCCTTGTCTAAAAATTTGGCAGTATCCCAAGCAGGTTCTTCCTCTTTATATTTAGGATTTCGCTTTACAAATTCAATTCTTGCTTTTACTATAGCTCGTTCATCCAAGTCGTCAATACTAGCATCATTAATTACCAAAGCACTCCAATCTTCATTAATTCTAATTTCAGTAAGAATAGCTTCTAATCTGGCTTGAGTAATTTCAACAAGGCTATCTTCTATTCTTTGCCAACATTTTTTATGCGCATAAATAGGCAACCGATACTGATGTTTGGGTATTTGAAGAACCCAAACTATTTTATTGGTATCTGATGTTTTATATTCATAAATTTCGAAATTTTCGGTGCTAAGATTTGGGCAGTCGGTTACAATTTTTAGTTTTATATTCTGTGAAGTATAATTATGAAAATCTTGAATACCAATAATATTAAGTGTTTTATCTTTAGCACCGATTACTAAGTGCCCTCCTTTCATATTGGCAATAGCAGAAACGTACGAAATAATATCATCACCAGCACTTCCAGAAACACAGTGCTTTAAATTTTTAAATTCTTTCCACTCACATTTTTCGTTTTCTTGTGGGAAATTATTTTTTAAGAACATATGTAATTCTTGCTCCTTCATTTACCATTAAATATTTACAAACATCCTTAAAAAATTTCAAATTATTTTTTACCCTTGCATTTCTTTTGTTTAGTTCTTATTAATTTGCTGTAAATAGTAAGCATTACAGTAAAAAGCTTGTTTTCTCGCCCTACCCCATTCTAAAAGTCAATGCTGCAAATTCTTCCACCGTTAATTGTTCTGCGCGTTTAGTAAAAATTTCTTCCTGCAATACACTTGCTTCAAAAAAAGGTTTCATGGGGTTGCGCAACATTTTTCTGCGCTGACCAAAAGCTGCTTTTACCAAAGTAAAAAATGCTCTTTCAGTTTTCATTACAACAGGCTGGTCTTTTCTTCTAAGTCTAATCATTCCACTTACTACTTTAGGGGGTGGATTAAAACTCGTTGGCGGCACATCAAACAAATACTCTACTTCATAGAATGCCTGTACCAATACACTCAAAATTCCATATACTTTGGTATGTGGTTTTGATACGATGCGCTCAGCCACTTCTTTTTGAAACATGCCAATCATTACCGGCACCTGGCTCTTCCATTCCAATACCCTAAAAACAATTTGTGTAGAGATATTATACGGAAAATTACCCAGTAATATAAAAGATCCCTCAAAAGGAGGCGCTATTTCTAAAATACTGCCCTCTATTATTTTATCTACCAAAACAGGATAGGTATTTTTTAAATAAGTCACTTTCTCCCGATCCAGCTCTACGGCTTTAAATGCAGGCATATCCAGCTTTAATAGATGTTTGGTTAAGGCACCACCGCCCGGACCTACTTCTAACAGCGAATAATCATTGCCTTCTTCTAGCAATGCAGCTACTATTTTTTGGCAAATTTTTTCATCCACGAGGAAATGCTGACCCAGCGACTTTTTGAGCGTATATTGCATGACTGCAAAAGTAGTATTTTAGCAGCCTAAATAACGTGTATGAGCAACGAATTGCAAAAACCCATCATTGGATTTACCTGTGGCGACTTAAATGGTATAGGATTAGAGCTTATCATTAAAACCTTAACAGATCAGCGTTTGCTCGATTTTTGTGTGCCTGTGGTTTTTGCCAATATTAAATGTATTAATTTCTATAGGAAGAGCCTACCCGATGCTAATTTTAATTATGCCCATGTAAAAGAATTTTCACGACTAAACCCCAAACAAGTAAATATTGTGAATGTTTGGGAGGAAGAAGTGGCCATTACACCCGGGCAATTGAATGAAATTGGTGGTAAATATGCTTTACTTTCTTTAGAAGAAGCTACTAAAGCGCTTAAAGAAGGACATATACATGGCTTGGTTACTGCGCCAATTCATAAGAAAAATATTCAGTCAGAAACTTTTAATTACAGCGGTCACACCCCTTATTTTAAAGATTATTTTGGGGTTAAAGATGTGGTAATGCTGATGGTTGCAGAAAATATGCGGGTAGGTTTGGTTACGGAACATATTCCGGTTGAATATATTGCCCAGCATATTACCAAAGAAAGTATATTGAGCAAACTAAAAATAATGAACAGCGCTTTGCAAAAAGATTTTGGTGTTGAAAAACCTAAAATTGCGGTGTTGGGATTGAATCCACACGCGGGCGATGATGGCTTAATTGGCAAAGAAGAAGTAGACATTATTCAACCTGCCATTAAAGAAGCGAGGAATCAGCAATTGGTTTTTGGCCCTTATCCAGCAGATGCTTTTTTTGCGAGAGGGCAGCATGAAAAATTTGACGCAGTTCTTGCTATGTACCACGATCAGGGTTTGATTCCTTTTAAATCGTTGGCTTTTGGAGAAGGAGTTAATTATACAGCAGGATTACCGGCTATTAGAACCAGTCCCGACCATGGCACTGCTTTTGATATTGCCGGAAAAGGAAAAGCAGATCACAGTTCTTTTTTAGCAGCTACTTTTGAATGTATTGAAATTTTACGCAATAGATTGGGATATGCCGATATGCGTAAAAATCCTTTGCGCAAAATGAGTGCAAGAATATTGGCCAATGCAGTGGACGAAAAAATTGAAGAAAACGAAGGATAAATCATGATGCAAATTGAAAACAACCATCTCCGCATTCAAGTATCCGAAAAGGGTGCCGAGCTCCAAAGCATATTCAGTAAAGAAACTGAATTAGAATATTTGTGGAATGGGGATGCTGCTTTTTGGGGCAAGAGAAGTCCCGTACTTTTTCCTATTGTAGGTGGTTTAAAAAATAATACCTATCAATATGATGGCAATAGCTATGAACTGGGTAGGCATGGTTTTGCAAGAGAGAAAAATTTCACCGTTACCAGTAATGAAACCAGCAGTATCAGTTTTACACTCAATGCAGATGCAGCTTCAAAAGAGCAGTATCCATTTTTGTTTAGATTTATGATTACTTATACCCTGCATCAGCACAAGTTAAGCTGTAGGTATGAGGTGTTTAATATTGACGTGAAGCCCATGTTTTTTTCGGTAGGCGCGCATCCTGCTTTTAAAATACCTTTGATAGCAGGAACTGCGTTTGAAGATTATTATTTATTATTCAATGAACAGGAAACCGTTGGAAGATGGCCATTATCGGCAGAGGGACTTATTGAGATATCAGCAGTAGATTTTTTCAATAATAGCAACCGCATTAACCTAACGAAGCCACTTTTTTATGGGGATGCGCTGGTGTTTAAAGGGTTAGAGTCTACCAGTATTTCACTACTTACAGATAAATCTCCCCATGGATTAAAATTTGAGTATGCTGATTTTCCTTATATGGGAATATGGAGTGCAAAAGATGCCGATTTTATTTGTATAGAACCTTGGTGTGGTATTGCAGATTCTGTTGAAGCAGATGGCAATATAAAAAACAAAGAAGGGATTGAAGTATTGGTTCCAGGCGAGAGATTCAGCAGAACCTGGAGTGTAGAATTGAAGTAATCATTCGCAATCTCAATTAAAAACAGCATCGGCTATTCCCTTGTTGATGCTGTAAGCAGTGTAAGTGATTTCTACTCGTCCTTTTTTTCCTTTCAAACGGTTTTTAGTGGCTTGATCGGTATCCTCAAATTCTAATGTTATGCCCTTGGGTAATTTATAATCCTTAGCATTAAAGCTGAATAATACTTTATCGGGCAAGCCATATTTTGCAAATTGTCCATAGCTTAATTCCATTTCATAAGTGCCGCTTGCTCGGGTTGTAGTTACCGATTTCATAATCAGTAGATTCGCTTCATCAATATATAAAGTAGATAAAATAATTTCACTATTATCTGCATTGGGCAAAAGCTTTACAATGCGGGTCTTTGTATTTGCTACCACTGTTTCACCTGCATCAATGGCTAAAAAACCATCACTCATTATCATACTACCTATATTAATGCTGATGCCCCCTTTGGGTAATATGGAAATGCCTCCATCACGCTGTAACTTGAATTTGTTGGGGCGTTTGTAAAATACTTTAACGCGACCAATAGGCGCTTTTATAAAAGCCACATCTGTCTTCATCTTTCCTTCTGCCGTATAATCATTTACCAGATCTAACTTGGCTTTTACTTTGGCTACCAAGCTGTTCATCTCCTGCGCTTTTGCGAATGGCAAACTGCTTAAGAAAAAACAAAGGGCTACTACTATTTTACGCGTATTGAATAAATGCATGAAAAAAATTTAGTGTTAAAGATTGGGCTGGATTGCTAACTTAAAATATCTTTTTTTCTAAACAACAGTATAGATGCACCAGCAAATCCAATAATATGAATGATTAAAACCAAGGCTGATTTAATAATTTTTTCAGGATATTGAATGCTCCCCACCATTGCTTCATTGGCATCGTTCACTTTAAAATCGAAGAACTCTTTCCAAGTAATCATATGCGACGTAAATAAATAAGGTTTAATAATATTGAATATGGGAATATTCATGGTACTTAAAATAGTAAATACAATAATTACACTCATGGTAGCCACAATAGGGCCAATAGAATTTTCTGCAAAAAAAGAAAGAAAAAAACCTAGTGATGATACCGTAAGCATGGCCAATGCTGCAAAGCAGAATGCACCCGCGTATCTCCAGAAGATATCAGACTCTTTTACAATCACTACATAGCTGCTCTTCATGATAAATAAATCGTCTGTTCCAAAAATAGCCATGCTTACAAATAATCCCAATACAGCAATCCAAATAAGTAATAATAAAGTATAAATAGCAGCGGCAAGAAATTTAGCCGTAACAATGGCGGTGCGCGACTGTGGCTTGGTGAGTAAAATTCTAAGCGTTCCCATATTGGCTTCCCCAGAAATCATATCCGCAGCTATTAATGCAATCAGCAAAGGCACATGTACCAATAGCAATTGAAGAATTATATAACAAATAAAATAACCATTTAGAATTTTACCATCTACGCTAAAAGTATTGGCAAAATCGGCCATTACAAATTCAGTGTATTCTTTTCCATCAACCAATAAGCCCAGTTGTATTACCCCAATTAAGGCAGTGATGGCAACGAAGGACAGATAGGTTCTAGGTCTTCTAAAAATTTTATATAGCTCAACTTGTAAATATGTCCACATATTGTTTTCCGGCTGTTACTTGTAAAAAAAAGTCTTCGAGACTATGGCGGGGTTGCAAAGAAAAAACGGGTATATCTTTCTCCACCAACATTCGGTTGAATAAGGGAATATCATCTCTGTTTAAAGAGATAATAATATTACCTTCTCTAATGGGTTGTAAGTGTTTTGCCCATGCAGTTTGGTTTATTTTTTCTATGGCAGTATTGTTATCTGCGGTCATTAGCTGAAGAATGGTTTGTGAAGTGTCAAATAATTCCGTTGCACTACCTTCCACCAATTTCTTACCCTTATCTATAATAAGCATTCTGCTTGCTATCTGTTCTATTTCATGGAGCAGGTGAGAAGACACGATTACCGTTTTTTTTCTTTCGCGTGAAAGCCTTAAAATAAGGTTTCTGATGTCTGCAATACCTTGTGGATCTAATCCATTGGTAGGTTCATCCAGCATAATTAATTGGGGATCATGAACCAGTGCAATGGCAATACCCAACCTTTGTTTCATGCCCTGTGAAAATGTCTTTACCGTATCTTTTGCACGATTAGCCAAACCCACCATTTCTAGTTGATCCATTAATACTTGATGGGTGGGTTTCATACCACTCAATTTAGCAAAGAGTTTTAAATTTTCGTAAGCAGACAGGTATTTGTATACATCAGGCTTTTCAATAACAGCTCCCACTTGTTGCAAAATATCACGACGGTGCGTGGAAAGGGGGTAGCCAAAAATTTCGATAGACCCGCTGGTAGGCGTAATTAGAGTAAGTAACATACGGATGGTAGTACTCTTGCCCGCACCATTCTGGCCCAAAAACCCGTACACATCCCCATCTTGTACCGAAAAAGAAAGATCATTAACCGCAGTGAGGTTGTTAAATTGCTTGGTGAGTGCCTTTACTGTAATGATTGATTGCATGTGTTTGTATAACAGCAAAACTAGGGAAAAGGTTGGAATGGTATGGCTTGAATGTCTAAGGCCAATGCCCTAGTGTGAGGCATTACTCAACAACAAGATTCTAGCTGATTACTAGCAGATGAAGATGGATATTAAGAAATTAATTAGGTAGGCGGCAGAGAAAGTTGAATATGGCAATTCAGGCTGTACTTACTGGGAATTGGCAAAGCATTTACTATAGTCTAATTAATGTGTTATTTATTTCATCCCTAAGCTCTGGTATTACTTGAACTTCATCTGCAAAAGTTTTCCATTTGCTTACTGTATTACTTACCTCTTCAATAGTTTCAGCAGCTTTTTTATGCTTAATTGATTTTCCAATTACTAACAAATCATTTTTTGTGATACTACCTCTTTTACCATTCATGCTTAATGCATGCTGACTTACCCATTGGTGTTTAGGTTGATAGGCATGGCAAATGTCATAAGCAGGTGATAATTCCCATTTTCCGTCTTTTTTCAAACGGAATGCAAAGTTTTTTGTATGGTCATCGCAATTTCGAGCCACTACGTTAAACACCATTCTGCGAAACAATTGTTCAGCATCGGAATAGGTTAATTTCAATTCTCTCATTGTTTGAAAAAGCTGCTCGTAACTGAAACTGGTTACGAGGTTGTAATCAAAATGCTTCATCGCACAAAATGTTTGGATATGGTGTTTAGTAGAACCACCTTCACGGTCAAAACGCTTGGTCATAAAATGTGCCCGACCATTTTCTTCCATTAATCTTGATGGCATCATCTCAATGCCGCAAGCACTAGCCATATTATAATAGGCCATTTCAACCCTGCCATATCCTTTGCTTGCACCCAACTGAACATCACTTACACCATCCAATTTAATTAACCAGTGCTCAAATCCTCTTGGAGCATTGGTTTGTCCTGATTTTACTTCTCCTGTTTTTTCGTTATATGCTATTACGGCTTTTGGTCTTGCACCACCAGCAGATATGCCAATTTGCAAAATTTGCATAATAGCTTTTTCTTCATCCGCTTTCAAATTGGTGACAAATGCTTCTTTTTTAGATAGCATCTTTTGGGCAATATCCACCAAGCTATCTATTTCTAAAGAAAAAGTTCGTTTGCTTTCCTTTAAGGTAGTCGGTTCAAACTCAATTGCTCCCATACCTCTTGTGCCTATAAAGCAAAGCATTTCAACGGGGTTCATGCTATCCAACTGCCTACCTTGCTGTGCCAACCACAAATTGATTAGTTCGTTCCCATATCTATCGGGCAATACATCTGCCAATAGACCTGGCAAGCCCTTAAATGTATCTAAGGCTGGGTCATTCCTTTTTCGTAATGCCGGAAAGTTAAAGCTGCTTTTATTTCCCTTAATTGACATTTGTAGTGGAGACAAATCCCATCCTTTAGTTTTAAATTTTGGGTCATACTCAAATGTAGTATAACCTATTGTTTCATCCCAAGCTACTGCACCTACTAACTCGCCCCAAATTTTAACATAAGCTGTATTCATGCTTACCAGTTTGATTCTTCTAAGTTGTTAGTTTTTGTATTTCTAGCTCTTTTTCGTTTTTCCTTTTCAGCTTTGGCCAATGCCATCGGACTTATGCTTTGCTGAACCTCAAACGCCTCCATTACTTGTAATTGATCCAATACACGAAGCACCTGAATAAGGGTTGCCAGCGTAACAGTTTCA
>JAAFJB010000064.1 GCA_013297995.1 Chitinophagales bacterium
GAAAAATATCCTACTTTCAAACTGTACTAAAAAGGGGAAGCTTACATTGATAATCTCTTCTAAAATTTCCATTTTAATTCTTGAATGACCACACCTTTTTTTGATAGAAAGATTGGGAGGCCAATATTTGTATAAGCCCTAAATATTTCATCCCAACATTGGCTTATGGCTTAAAAATGTTGCAAGATTTAAGGCAACGGGCGTTACGGTACAAGACGATCAAGGCAATTTATTTGTGGGTGAAGAAGAAGGCAATAGAATACGCAGCATTCAATAAACTTATTATTGGTTTTAGCCATTAAAACTGTTTGCAATCCAATGATAAATTTTTAATTTATTATTGGATTGCTTTGTTTAAAAACCGAAGCTGTACCGGCCCTAATAAGCCCGCTGGCTGTAGCGGAGCAGAGGCAAATGGTGTGGTCCAGGCATTGGGTAATTTGGTAATATTAGTTTTGGTAGTCCTGTTTTTTTCAGGTAGCCGGGCGTCCCCAACAAGTGTATTATTAAGGGTGCTTACTACTTCAATCTCCAATATATTATCGCCTGCAATGGCTGCACTAGAAATATCAATTTGGTAAGGTGCATGCCAATAAACACCCCTATTTTTACCATTTACAAATACTTCTGCAATTTCTTTTACAACGCCCAAATCTAATAGCAAAATAGTATTGGCATTCAATTGATCTGGCCTTAGGGTAAACTTTGTTTGATAAATAGATTTACCCGAATAAGTTTGTATGGTTGCGTTTTTAGATAGATGCATAGAAACCAGTTCCTGCATGGTATCTCTTATGGGTGAGGGCAGCCCTTGCTGTACCGTAAGCATCCAAGGATTGTTAAATGTAAAAGAATGATTTGCTGGAATGATGCTGGTATCTAAAGCACCCTGTACACTGTAAACCAAATTTTGATTATTAGCGGGCTTTGCGCTAATAGATTTAGTAAACACCACAAAAAAAGAACCGTAGCCGTTCATAGAAACGGGAATGGTGATTCTATTGCCTGATTTCTGATAGTATTGAACAGGAATTATTGTACCCGTTTCAGGAATCCATATTGCCGGATCAGCCTGGTGTATTCTAAAACCAATGGTTCCCAATGCTGATTGGCTTTTACAATTTCGTATAAAATAAATATCGCTTTGATTTGTTTTTCTATGAATAAAGTCGAGGCTATCTAAATTGGTTGTAACATCGGGAAACACTTGTTTTTCTGCCAATATATTTTTTAAAGATTTGCCATACACTATTTTTCCTTTTCCATATTTCTGTTCTAATGTATGAATTCCATCTATATCACCCCATAGTATATCTGCCATTTTTTGCACGGCTTTGTCTTTTGCTGGATGCTGATACAAACCATAACTATGATTGGGTTTAGGACCTACAATGGTAGCTCCCATTTTTACCATTTGCATTAATTTTTTTAGCACGTCCCTATTTATATTCACGCTATTGGGAAGCACCAGAATTTGGTAGTATTGGCCATGGGGTAAGTAAATGCGACCATTGCGCACTTGCATTTTGTGTAAGATGGCATCGGTATTCACAACATCATAATCGTACCCAAAACCCAATGAAGAATCAATATATTTGGGGGGGACAAAATTGGGAGCTTCATCTCCATAGTAATAAGCTATATCACCCACAAAATTTCCCTGCTGTAATAAATAGCTACAGCGTGATAGGTATTGGTGAAAGGGGGTTGACTTATGCCACCATCCATTGGTGGTGTTGATAAGTGTTCCAAAATTATACACCCATCCTGGGAATCCCGATTCTGGCGGAGTATGCGGAAAAGTATGGTACACAAACCGATTCAGCCCTTCGCAGAGCGCACGATCTGCAATGGGTTTTAACTCATCGGGCCCTTCTTGCCAAAGTGCTACGCTGGTGAAGGATTCTGCTTCTACATATTTTTGATTGTAAATATGAGCTGCACTGGCTATTCCTTTTACTATTTGCAGCTTCTGCCAATCTTCTTTTATATTCCAGAACTCGCCCCTGGGTATGGTTAGCGATCCCAACGCTTTTAGGTCTTCAAAAGGTACATTGTGAACAGGCTTACCAGGACCGCCTGCTTCTGCAACAAAGCCAATTCCGTATTGCGCGCAAATTTCTTTACCCAGTTGGTAATGATTTTTAATGATAAGGTTGGAAAGGGTTTTAGAAAAATCGTGCATAAATAAATTGCTGGTGATTTTATCTTTCACAATAAAACCATCTAATACAGGTAAAAAATTTTCTAATGGATATTTATTTTGTTTCAGGAATTCAAGGGGTAATAAGGGCGTCCATACGGCGGAGTTTACTTCATAACTATCGGCATTTAAATATTTAAGTGAACTGTTTTTAAGATTACCAGTTACGGGAATAAGTTGCTTGAAAATATAGCCCATATTAGCACGTTGGGCATTGGCACTAAAATGGTCGAGCATTAAACCATTGGAAGCGGTACTAGGCAGCATAAGGGTTTGACCTGTTGGAGCGCATATATAACGCACTAATTTCCACTTGCCTTGGGGAACCTGCCAAACAATATTTTCTCCTTGTTTTTTTATGCCAAGATTGATGATTTCATTGGCACCAATAATTGAATCATTGTGAAGGGAATAAGCCAGCAGGGCAACTTCTGAATAAAAAAGGGGGAGTCCCGTTTTAGGATCCTTATAATTCAAGGTATTTTTTCCATCATACTGGTCTGGAATAAGTGGAAAGGGAATTTTTGCAGAGAATAGTTGAGGACCTTCAACTATGGTATCTTTTCTAAACAAACCCATGGCACCATGTTCGGGTTTAACCCAGGACCCGCCAGCATTCCAACTACTGGAGAAATTAAGACCAATTTCCAATCCCAATTTATCGGCTTCTTTTAGGGTATGCGCAATGGCTTTGAGCGACGCTTTACCCAGAAATGGGGGGCCTACTGGAATCATTTTATTGGGATCAAGGCTGGCACCAATATCCCAAATATCAAAACCACCCATACCTTTTTCTTTGGCTTCTTTTAGCTCATAACTTATTTGGGCCAGATTAACATTTCCATTCATCCAAGGCCACAAAGCTTTAGGTCTTGCGCTTAAAGGAGGATTTAAGAAAGCTGCTTCCAAGTTTTTAGGGCTATTGCTTGAATTTTTTTGCGACCAAGAAATGGTTGGTATAAAAAGTAGAACGAAAAAACAGAGTGGAGCAAGAATCCTCATGATGGGTATTTAAAATTAAGTAAGGTAAATAAAGAACAAATGAACAATTACCATAAAAGTAAAACTACGTTTTTGTTGCTATTGAATTATACTGCTGAATAAATAATTAATTACTTTAACTAATAGCTTCTACGCTTGATTTATTAGTGCATTATCAAATTAAACTTTGTTTCAATAAATCTTTCATGTAACAGTTAATATCCCACTGACTCGAAACTGGTGAGTTATCCTCTAAGCTTGTCCACATATACGGCGGAGGACCAAACTCTGTGGTCATTGTAAAAAAAGGTGCGCCACCCACTTTTTGAAATTGAATAATCTTTCTCCAAATACCAAGAAAAAAATCAACCGACTCCTTCCACGCTGAAAGTCTTGGATCAGGTATCTGAGGTCCTTGTGTAAATCCAACTCTAGCATGCACATGCACAGTTCGTTTAATAGCCTCAGCTATAATTGCAGGCGAATGTTCTAGCCAGCTTTCAGTTATGCAGGTCCAGTGAGAAAAATCGGCAGTGATTTTCATAGTTGGTCTATGCTTGAATAGCTCCATTGCATTATAAGGACTAAAGCCAATCCTTCCACGGTGTGTTTCATGAGCTATTTTAATATTATGCTTCACCGAAAAGCTTTCAACAGTATCAATAACTTTCAGTTGATCATGGAGCGAAAAATAATCTCTACCAGAATGGGAGTTAATTAAAAGTGGGTTACAATCCATTGAAAGGGACAGGTAATATTCCAGTGATTTACAATACGCTTCAATATTAGTTCCCTTTGCTTGATGTTGATGACTAACCAGGTTCAACTTATATTGATCTAAGAGTGAAATAAATTGCTTTCTTTCCTTTAAATCTTCTGGCATCCAAGTATCAATGCCATCATAACCAGCCTCTTTTACGCATATGAAAAAATCTTCCAAGGGCAAATGCTCGTTACCCCATTGCGGACAAAGTATCAGTAGATCCATTAAATATTTGCTTTTGAAGCGGAATAAATCAATGGATTCTGCATGTTATCATTCAGCAGATCACCAATTTTTAACTTACTCATTTGTTCATCGGTTAATATATTTTGTATGCCATTAAATGAAGCACCATCAGGCAAATAAGCACAGGTCATTGCTCTGCGAAAACCATTGGTCATATTAGCACCTGCGCCATGAATGGTTAGGCCGTTGTGAAAGGAACAGCTTCCAGCTTTCATAGGTACAGCCACTGATTTTTTATTTAAAAATTGAGGATATGCATCAAATATGGCATCCATATTTTTACCAATACCTGGATTATTAAAAGTGGTAGTATGATAAGAGCCAGGAATAAAATACAAACAACCATTTTCCAATGTAGCATCATCTAGTGCAACCCAGATAGACAAAGCACGCCTATCGCTAAACGACCAGAAAGGAGTATCCAAATGCCAAGAAGTAGGATTTGCCCAAGGGCGTTTTATCAATGCTTGATCATGCCATATTCTTGTTGCGTTCCAGCCAGCCAAATCAGCCACCATTTTTCCAATATTTTGGTCTTGCATTATTTTTTTTACAGCATGATTTGTTTGCCAAAGGTTCAGCATCTGGTCAAACACTTTACCAAAATAATCGCTGTCTTTATTGATCCCATCATCTTCACCTACTTTAGAGTTGCTGAAAGCAAATTTTCGTCCATTACGTTCTTCAATAGCTTCAGTAACTGATGTACGCCAAAAAGAAAGTTCTTCTTCATTCAAAAAATCTTCTACAAGCAAGTACCCGTTTTCTCTATACGATTCAATTTGTTGAGGTGTGAGTGTAGATTTCATGTATTAATTTTTAATGTATTGCGTTACCTATTTCTCTATTTCCTACTCAGTTTTTTAAGCAGAGCAGTAATTTCATCCTCCTTTCTACCTTCTAATTCATAGCCCATGGCTTTAATGCTCACTCCAATTACTTTTCTGGCTTCATTGCGTTTGAAAACAGCAGTACCTTGAAAGGCGGTAATGATAAAAATATCATCGGACTGTTTTTCTAGTGGGGAGCCGCCCGCGCTGGTATTTACGGAGAGCGAACCATTTTCAAGAGCTACAACTGCTTCTAATACAATACTACCTTCGGCAAATTTGTACTTACCTGTGTATTGTTGAAGAGTAGTATCGGACTGGGCTTTAGCAGCCAAGCCCAACCCAAAGAATAAAACCGCTAGGCAGAAGATTTTTTTCATACAATTGTTTTAAAGTGTAACTGCAATTTACCCGATTTAACCCATCCAAAACAGAATTAGTTGTATTAAGTTAGTGTGAGCATTTTTATTACCTATTATTGTAAAATTTATTAGGAATTATTTTCAAAATAATGGCGATTAATTTCCATCGTTTTGTGATATAAACAATTGGCTTTTTCTTGATGATGGCATTGAGTATTTGATGGGCTGCTTTTGAAACACTTGCCACCCAGAATTGCCCCTCACCCTTTGCCATGGCAGTATCTACAAATCCGGGGCGGATATCAGTAATAAAAATAGGGATGCCCAGTTTTTTTGACTTTTGCCTAAGCCCTTCAAAATAATTTATTTGATAGGCTTTACTGGCATTGTATGCAGGTGCAATTCTACTACCTCTCAATCCGCCAACTGAGCTAATGGCAGCTAGGTGTCCATACTGTTGTTTTTCAAAAAAATTAAACGCCCAATCAGCAATACAGGTAAAGCCCAATATATTGGTGTCTATGGTATTTTTTTCTATTTCAAAATCTAAGTGTTCGTTAAAGTCACCTGTTCCCGAACTAATAACAAGTAGGTCAAGCCCTCCCAGTGCGGCGACCAATTCTCTTAGTTTTGTGGAGATTGTACTGGTATCTTTAACATCAATAGCCTTGGCCACAAAACAGTTGCGATTGGTAGATTCAAATGCTTCTAGCAGATCGGTTCTTCTTCCTGTAATTCCAACGCAGTAATTATTAGCTGCTAATAATTGAGCAATGCCTTTTCCAATTCCCGAACTGGCACCTATTACAATTGCTTTTTTCATTCGCTTTTTTTTTGACAGGGCTTGAATGTATTTACTTAATGGCAATTTACAAAAAAGGGCTTTCAAAAGAAGTAATCAGAAAGCTATCAGCTTATTTCAAAGTATCACAAGAAGCATTTAATCGTCCCTACAAATTGGTTGTACCAGAAAACGCATATTTACGAAATGCAAGCGTAATGAATACGAAGAAGGAATTAGCTCTTGTCTAAATATAAAGTGAATAATTACTTTTCTAAATGCACTTGTAAACCAAGCCCCATTTGCAATATACCATTATTACCTGCTATTGTAGTAAATTTATAGTTGGTATAGCTGATTAAAAATTCAATACCCACACTAGAATTAAAAAACGCAACCGCACCAGTTGAAATTGCGAATGTGTTTTTTGGCGCCCTTACTTGGTTACCTCCTTCAAATCCATATTGGTAAAGCCCTTCCGCTAAAAAATTAATGCTATGATCAGTTGATAAAAAATAATATCGACAGTAAGGTCCAATATTGAAATCAGTATAGCTTGAAAAATAATTAACGCCAACTACTTTACTTATGGTTGATTTCATACCAACAGCAAAACGATCTGCTAAAAAATACCCTATATTTGGATTCAACATAAAATTATTTATGGTATGACCTGTTCCATAATTCGCACTCTTATAATTAGTAGAGGTAAAGCTAATACTACCCCCAAGCATCCAATTTTTTTTGGTTATTTGAGCTTGGCTTTTAATAAAAAAGACTAATGCTATAGCTGTTAACTGTATATATTTCATAGTAATGGTATTTAATATTACAAAATACGAGTTGAAAACTCAAGGTGGGCTTATATCTGATGAATACTGGTGTTTACTTGTTTTTACTGACCACATTAAATTAGCTTCTCTGAACCTTGTTTTGCTAATTAACAGCTCAAACGTTAACAAATTTTTGTTAAAGCACATTTTATGAGTTATTAATTTTTGTCAAAATGATATTGAATGCCAATATTAAAACTAATACGTCCTCTTTTCGAGTCACTATCTTTAATACCATCATAACCTACTAAAATTTCTAGCCCAACACTTGAGTTTAAAAAAACTACAGGCCCTGCCAATAAGCTATAATCTAAATATTTAGAAGCAGTTGTTGATAAACTATACTTATATATATTATAGGTACTACTTGCTTCTACCAGTAAATTCGTTCTATTTTCAAGCGGTAAAAAATAATACCTACAAAAAGATCCGATACCAAAGTTGGTATAGCGTGTTGAAGAGAAAGCCGACTTTTCATGCTGCCAGCCAAATCTAGAAACTATACCAATTGCTAAATTATTGGCTAAGAAATAACCAACTTTGGGGTTGGTACTAATTTGGGTGGAAAGGTTAGCATCATTTTGAAAAGTTACTTTGGAATGTGAAATGGAGAAACTACCCCCAAACATCCAATTATCTTTTGTTATTTGGGCTTGGCTTTTAGAAAAAAACAGTAGGGCAATAGCAGTTAAGAATATATATTTCATAGTGGCTAGGTATAATTATAAGAATGTATATATTGTTATTTTGTAAAGCATTAAAATAAGTTAAAGATGATATTAATGCGTATTCTTAAAGGGACAACTACTTGTTTTTTTCTAAATGATATTGAATACCAATACTAAAATTAACACTCATCATTTTAGTATTTGAAGCAGTCTCTTTGTAACCATAGTATCCTACTAAAAATTCTAGCCCAACACTTGAGTTTAGAAAGATTACAGGCCCAGCCAGTAATTTGTAATCAATAAAATTTGAATTACTGAATAATAAGCTACTTTTCCGCCAAGTATAAGTGCCATTTGCTTCAATGAGTAAATTGGTCTTATTTTCAACGGGCAATAAATAATACCGAACAAATGGGCCTATACCGAAATTACTAGCGCTACTTGTTGCGGGAGTTGCCTTAAGATTACGCCAATCAAATCGTCCTAATATTCCAAGTGCAAATCGGTTGGCTAAGAAATAGCCAACCCTTGGGGTGGTAATTATTTGGGTTGAAAAAAGCTCATTAGCTTGTGAAGATGTTTTGGTTTGTGAAATAGAAAAAGTCCCCCCAAGCATCCAATTGTTTTTGGTTATTTGAGCTTGGCTTTTAATAAAAAAGACTAAAGCTATGGCTGTTAACTGTATATATTTCATAGTAATGGTATTAAATATTACAAAATACGAGTTGAAAACTCGAGGTGGGCTTATATCTGATGAATACTGGTGTTTACTTGTTTTCATTGAACAAGGATTATTGATTTTTAACTGCGGTTAAACGGTATTTGTAATTCAGTAATATGCCAGCATGATTACTAAACTGGTTTGCCAATCAACCTCAAAACCGACTATTAAATTACACTAATAAAAATAATATCCGTACTGTACTATGCTGCTTTTAACTAACCAATTTTTTTATTTAACATTCTTTCAGAAAATATCACCTGTTTTTGTGCAGATAAAAATTTCGCCAATCCAATTAACACAAAAAGGGCAAAAATTTTAAGGATAATGAATTAATCCTAAAAATTGTATTTTAATGAAAGTGAAGAACCAAGTGATAATTTATTGCGTGCAATTTGTTGGGTGTCATTTGAATAATCATACTTTACAAAAACCTCATCATCATACCAATTGACATATATGGGTATTAGAATATTGAAGCCTGTGGAGATTTTTTTGGTAATGAATTTTTCCACGCCAATACTCCCATTAATCATTTTACCTAATTCCATTGAACTTGTAATTATTTGAGTGGGAAGATTACTGGGAATAAGATATTCCTGTTGGTAGGAATAAAACAAATTAAAAAGCAACCCAAAATTTAGATAAAATTCTTTGCTGATATTTACTATATTACCTATACCTGCAAATAGATGAATATTTTTATAATTGTATGATTTAGTAGAAAATCCTAAATCTGTTGGGTTGATATAATTGAAGGGTCTAGTTATATTGAAAATTTGTTTAAAATAACCCACACCAATTGTTCCATAATAATTTCGCTGAATGGTTTTTGAATAGTTTATATTCAAACCATAACTTACCGCTTTACCATTAGGTGCTTGTCTTGTTACTAGCCGATAGAATGTAGCGGCTGAATTATTCCAAATAATTGGCAAGGAAATACCCAATGCATTTACAGCAGTAGGGTGTTTTGCTGAATTGCTGTACAGTGGTTTATTAAAATGAGTATTTCTTTGTGCAGATATTAGTGATATGAATATCATGGTAATCAATAAACAGCAACTCTTTTTCATAGAAGGGTTTTTAAAAAAATGGAGTACGTATATAATTTATTGATATGAATTTAGGATGCTTTTTTTATACAATCAATTTATCAGACTCTATTCGGAACATCATACAACATTTTTATGATTGACAGCCAAGTGAATTAAATCGTTGCATCAAGCATAGAAACTAGTGCTGTATTACTCCAAAGCTTCTTTGTTCATTCATAGGCATAACCCGTAGATAAGCCATATATAAGCTATAGATAACCCATATATAAGTCATATTTATTAGGTATGGGTTATCTATAAATAAGGATGGGTTTATCACTGTTTAAAACATGCTTTTGGCTGGCGTTTGCACTAAATAAAATACCCCTAGCCTGTCCTTTCGGTCTAGCTAAGGGTTTGTTACTACCTGTATTACTATTTGGGGGGGATATGATTTTTTCTTAAAGAGCAAGCAATGAATAAGCAATATCGGCTTTTTTTGTTAACCCAACACCTTTTTTATGGCTGCTACCATTTTTTCTCCTTTTTCTTTAATCTGCTCTTCCGTCCACACCAAGCTAATTGCCGTTGATATACATCTTCCCATTATGGCATCACTGGTAGGAAATGAAGTGGTTTTTAATTGAAGCAAGGCCGCTTCCTGTTCGGGACTAATACGAGCCAATGTAATGCTATTCTTCAAGTGATCCCACTTGCTTATATAATGCCAATTGTTTACATACCAATAAAAATTACCCGCCATTATTGCTTGCTCTTTAAACTCGGCTACCACGGCCTGCATCATTTCAGTTGTAGGCAAAAACCAACTTAAGAAACTGCAACTGTCTTCCCCTCCTTCGGGTACTACCCTAAAACTGATTGCTGGCACCTGCTCTAAATAATTTCTCAGTAAGCGATTGTTTCTTTTCTGCAAAGCCAAAAACTGATCTAGCTTTCTGATCTGTGCCAAACCCACTGCTGCGTGTAATTCACTAATGCGGTAATTATAGCCAATAAATGGATGTAGGTCAGCACCCCTATCTACCCCTAGGTGGTCGTGCCCATGATCGGTATAGCCATCAGATTTTGTATATATATCCTTACTATTCGTCATCACCACTCCACCTTCGGCGCAGGTAATCATCTTTACAAAGTCAAAAGAAAAAGTACCCGCATCGCCAATAGTACCCAATGCTTTTCCTTTGTAAGTTCCGCCAATACTTTGGCAGGCATCTTCTAATAAAAATAACTTATGCTCGGAGCAGATGGCAGCCAGCGCGTGTAGGTCGGCCATGCTTCCACACATATGCACGGGCATAATACATTTTGTTTTTGGGGTGATGGCTTGTAGCACTGCTTCAGGATTCAGTGTGAGCGTTTCATCAATATCTACTAAAACAGGAATAGCACCTACACTTAATATGGCTTCAAAGCTGGCTACAAATGTAAAGGCAGGCATAATTACTTCATCGCCAGCACCTATTCCCAATGCCAGCATGGCGGTGGTGAGCGCAGCTGTGCCACTAGAAGTGAGCTGTGCATATTCACAACCAAAAGTTTCGGTAATGGCTTTTTCTAACTCTTTGGCCTTCCAAATTCCATTGCGTGGGCCATCAAATCCATACCGCATAAGAATACCTGTTTCCAACACATCGTTAACTTCTTTTCTTTCTTCTTTTCCAAATAATTCAAAACCGGGCATATTGATTAGTTAATTGTTAGCAGATTAGGCAGGAACTTGAATAAATATCAAATTCTAGCCACAAAGATAGTCAAAAGTTAAAAGTTTGGGCATGCAGCTAAAACAGCAGGTTTTCGCTCTAACTTTAACCTATGAATCCTATTCTCATTTATTGCTATGATGCTTACTGCGGCTGGTGCTACGGATTTAGTGCCGTTGTTAAACGGATTGCCGCCGATTATCCTTCCCTTCAAATTGAAGTGCTTTCAGGTGGAATGATTCTACCCGAAACACCCATTCCTATTAGTGCTACGGCTGGCTATATTCAATCTACCTATAAAACAGTTGAAGCGTATAGCGGTATAAAATTTGGGGCGGATTATCTCTGGCATATAGAAAATCCTGGTGTAAGCGACTGGTATCCGAACTCAGAAAAATCTGCCATTGCCCTTTGTATTTTTAAGGAATTGTATCCAGAAAAACAAATTGAATTTGCGAGCGACTTACTCTATGCCCTTCACTATGAAGGCAGGGATCTTACTGACGATGAAGCCTATAAGCACTTAGTAGAAAAATACAATATTCAACCCGAATTGTTTTATACCCGTTTAAAGAGTGAAGCATATAAAGCAAAGGCAGTAGAGGAATTTGCCTTAGTGAAAAGGTTACAGGTAAGTGGGTATCCCTGTATTTTAATACAAGTAACCGCCACAAAATTCCATTTACTCACTCGTGGATATGCAACCTATGACGCTGTAAAAAAAGCCTTGGATGGAATATTGAGCCAGCCTTCTCTCTAAAGAAATTTAGATGTGTTTGCCTATTAAACACAACCGCTCATGCCATTCACTCCCACAAATTCCTTTACTTTGCACCCTAATAAATGAATTATGGATTACAATAAATTAGTATCTGTTACCGGCATGAGCGGTTTGTTTGAAATGGTGAGCAGCAAAAATGATGGTGCCATTCTTAAATCTTTGGAAGATAATACCACAAAATTTATCAGCAATAGATTACATAATTTTTCCCAACTAGAAAGTATTGAAGTATATACCATTCGCGATAATGTGAACCTGGTTGATGTTTTCAATGCTATGGATGCCAGCAAGCAAGCCCTCCCTTCCGATAAGGACGCGGCCGCTGTGAAAGCTTATTTTGAAGCAGTATTTCCCGATATGGATTTCGACCGTGTTTATGCCAGTGATATGAAGAAAATGGTGAAGTGGTTTGGCGTTCTTAAAGCCAATAATATTGAAGCCAAACTTTCTAATGATGCAACGGCAGAAGAAGAAGAAACCAGCACTGAATAAGGAATTGTAGATTGTTCCCTACCTTCATAGCCTAATTGCTAGGTATGAAAAAATGCATCTTCCTCCTACTATTGCTGGGCTTTAATGGCCGCTTAGTTTCTGCTCAAAAGTTCTACGAAAATAATACTGCCGCCCAAAAATGGGTGAAGAAAAAGTTTCGTTCGCTCAGCAAAAACCAGCGCATTGCACAGTTAATGATTGTGCGTGCCCACAGCAATTTAGGCGAGCAGCATATTACTGCCCTTAGCAAACTTATTACCGATTATAATATTGGTGGGCTCTGCTTTTTTCAGGGTGGCCCTATTCGGCAAGCCCTGCTCACCAACTACTATCAATCTATTGCCAAAACCCCTCTCCTGATTTGTATAGATGGTGAGTGGGGCTTAGGTATGCGCCTTGATAGTGTTATCAACTTCCAACGACAACTCATGATGGGCGCAGTGAATAATGCAGCCCTTATTTATGAATTTGGATCCGCCGTTGGTGAACAGTGCAAACGCATGGGCATTCAGGTGAATTATGCACCTGTGATTGATGTGAACAATAATCCCCTAAACCCCGTAATTAACGATCGTAGTTTTGGACAGGATAAATACAAAGTAGGGCTCTACGGTACTGCCTATATGAATGGCTTACAAGATAAGGGTGTGATGGCCACAGGAAAACACTTTCCCGGTCACGGTGATGTGGCGGTTGACAGTCACTACGACCTCCCCATGATTCAAAAAAACAGGGTTCAACTAGATGAGCTGGAACTCTATCCCTTTAAAGAATTAATTAAAGCCGGATTGGGCAGTATTATGACCGCCCACCTTTACATTCCTGCCATTGACAGCACCCCTAATTTAGCTGCCACTCTCTCGCCTAAAAGCGTGACCCATTTATTAAAAACTGAACTGGGTTTTAAGGGACTTGTTTTTACCGATGCCTTAGAAATGAAAGGTATTACCAAATACTTTCCCGCAGGTGAAGCCGCTGTTCAGGCATTGATTGCTGGCAATGATATGCTCTGCCTGCCCGAAGATATTGCGGGCAGCATTGCCAAAATAAGGGCTGCCATTAAAGCCAATCGCTTGAGTTGGGATACCATTAATGCCCGCGTTAAAAAACTTCTCTTAGCAAAATATCACTTGGGGCTTCATACCATTACCCCTATTGATACCAGTAATTTAGTGAACGATTTAAATGCGCAGACCAATCGCATTAAAACCCTGATTAGCAAAAACGCCATTACTTTATTACGCAAAAACAACGATACAATTTTTCCCATCAAGCCCAACAAAAAAATAGCGTATATCAGCATTGGCGCAGCCAGTGAAAATTATATTACCCGTAAATTAAAACAAGATTTTCAAGCCACTATTTATCAGTTTGGTAGCAAAGCAACTATGGGCAACCAATTGATGGATGATGCCAATGCCAACAATATTCCATTAGATAAGGCCGATAGCAGCGCCGCTTTTCAGTTGCTGCAACTAATACAAAAACAGCAGTACGATATGGTAATAGTGGGGATGCACAATTACAGTCGCCGACCAGCCAATAATTTTGGCATCAGCAAGCCAGCCGTTTTTTTACTCAATGGCTTGCAAAGCAATCATACCATCACCCTATATTTTGGCAACCCTTATGCCATCAGCAATAGCAGCCATGCGCCTAATGTATTGGCTTGTTATGAAGACGATGAAATTACACAGTCAGCAGCCTTAGATATTCTCACGGGCAGCAGTGAACCCAAGGGAAGTCTACCCGTTTCTGTGGCATCAGATTTACCATTTGGGGAGTCCATTGTTTACCATCCCTATTTTCCACTTACCAATCCCGAAAGCTTGGGATTTGATCCGTTGAAACTGCAACAGATAGATCGGATTGCCAGTGAAGCAATTGCACAAAAAGCAATGCCAGGCTGTGTAATTTTAGTGGCCAGAAAAGGAAAGCTGGCTTATCACAAAGCATTTGGCTTTACCCATTACGATCAGCTAGAACCCATTCATACCCATATGATATATGACCTTGCTTCGGTTACTAAAATTGCTGCTACAACAGTAAGCATGATGAAATTGGTGGAAGAAGGAAAAATAGATTTGAGTAAAACTTTAGGCGATTATTTACCCAACACTAAGGGAAGCAATAAAGCAGCACTTACCATAAAAGATATTTTATTGCACCAGGCGGGACTAATTCCTTTTATTCCTTTTTACAAAGAGTTGATTGACACAAGTACTGGAAATCCATTGCCAGCATACTTTTCAAGCCAGCCTAGTGAATCGTTTTCATTTCGGGTAGCAGAAAATTTATACTTGAGAAATGATTGGCAAGACAGTATTTACAAAAGAATTCTCAACAGCAAAATAAGCCCCACTGGGAAATACGTTTATAGTGATAATGATTTTATTTTCCTGTCAAAAATTGTAACAGCAGTAAGTGGAAAAGATATATCTCAATTTGCAAAAGAAAATTTTTATGAACCCTTGGGAATGACAAGCACTGGCTATAAGCCTAGGGAATTTTTTCCGCTTGGCAATATTGTTCCTACAGAATTAGAAAAGCAATTTAGGCAGCAGTTGATTCGTGGTGATGTACACGATGAAGGAGCGGCTTTAATGGGTGGCGTAGCGGGTCACGCGGGACTATTTAGCAATGCCTATGATTTGGCGCAACTTTTTCAAATGTTATTGAATGGTGGAAGTATAAATGGCCGGCAGTTATTGAAAAAAGAAACCATTGATTTGTTTACAAGCTACCAAAGTGAGCAGAGCAGACGAGGGTTGGGATTTGATAAGCCAGAGAAAGACAATGCCACTCGCAAAGAAGCTTATCCTTCAAAGTGGGTATCACCCAAAACTTATGGCCATACGGGTTTTACAGGCACTTGTGTGTGGGTAGATCCGGAGCAGGAGTTGATATATATTTTCTTAAGTAACCGAGTAACGCCTAGTCGCGCTAATAACAAACTGGGGCAGCTAAATATTCGTTCAAATATTCAAGAAGCCATTTATGAGTCGCTCAACTGAGCCTCATGATTGCATGGGCGTATCTGATGCAGAAACGCTATATTTGAGTAGGGTTAAGGAAATAAATATTAGGGGAAAAGGCCTATATTTTTAGCAAATGAATACATTTGAGTTATGAAATCAATATTAGAGTTGAACGAAACAAAAGTTCCGGCTGTTAGAATTGACCGTGAATTAGATGAGTACAATGCTATTGTTTTATTTCC
>JAAFJB010000066.1 GCA_013297995.1 Chitinophagales bacterium
TGCAATAACAAGGTCGCCATTGCGGTAAAAAGGCAGGATATTGGCTAGATCGGGGCTAACACAGTATTCAAGATCCGACTCAAGCCCATAAGCAGCCAGCCGATGCCAATGGGTGGTATGGCGAATAAATGCTTTAATATCTTTATGGTGTAAGGCATACATCTGTTCGGCCATTAGGCTGCTATCGCAGTGAATGGTAAAATGCTCTTTTATTCTACCAATTACGGCACCCGCAAAAAGGGTATCCTCTAGGTTAAACCGGTCTTTCCAAGCAGAGCAGCCGAGTATAATATTTTTCTTTTGTTTGGTTAAGTGATCACAAAGTGCAGAAATATTGGGAAAAGAGCCCGTAACCACTTCAGATGCGCCACTTTGTAATGCCATATGCAATAGTCGCGTGCCGTTGGTGGTAGTAAGTACCAAGGTTTTACCCTCAATAAAAGTTCTGGCATATTCTGCTGGAGAGTTGCCATATTGAAGGCCTTCAATTATTTTCCCGTCTCTTTCACCTGCTGTAATACCCCCTGTTTTTTTTCCCAATTGAATGCATTTTTCAACGGTATCTACAGGAATAATCCTGCTGGCACCATTGTAAAGTGCAGTGGCAATAGTAGAAGTAGCCCTAAAAACATCAATGATTACAACAATACTATTGGTAACATCATACATATCTAAGAGACGAGGAGAAAGTATGGTATGCAGTTGAGGCTTTGTAATCATGGGCGCAAATATAAGTCAACTTAATTCTTTTGTGGGATCCCAGAATTTTTTTTCAAAATCAATAATCTGATCGTCAACCACCTTAATTTTTTCTTTGGCCAATAATTCTTCCATGCGGGTAGGTGTGGCAAAATGCATTTTACCTGAAAGCATTCCATTTCTATTCACAACCCTATGTGCGGGGATATTGGGCATTTTATGGGCAGCATTCATGGCCCAGCCAACCATGCGGGCACTCATTTTGGCACCCAGAAAAAAAGCAATAGCACCATAAGAACTCACCCGGCCTTTGGGAATCAGCTTCACCACTTCAAATACCTGTTCAAAGAAAGAGGCATCTCTAGCTCCACTTGGGAGTACTGTTTTGAGTGAAAAGGGAGTTTTCATTCGGAAATAATGTATGATTTTTCTTTATCAAAATTTTATTGAACCCGTTGTTCCATTAACTCCGTTTTTTTGGGTTCGGGCACACATTCATACTCGTAGGGGCAATGCCTGCAACCATATCCGCAGCAATGGCCTTTATTGAGGTGGTATACAGCCGTAAGCACCATATACCCTTGCTCATCATAATAAAAATCCGTTCCTTCAATCAGCTGTTTGTTCACGAAAAATATTTTTAAGTAAGTTGTCTTTTTCTAAAGGAAGCACTTGGTTAATGCGAAAGCAGATATAGTGAATTCTGTTGCTTTGTGCAATATCAAGCCCTTCATAATGTGTTTTAATATTGAGTTCTGGCATAACTATATCAGCGGCATGCACATTGTCTGTAGAAGATAACAATTCTAGCTGAAATAAGTTGATGACGGTAAGGGTAAAATGATAAAGAAGGGGACTATCCGTTTTTAAGTGTACCACACCGCCAGGCTTTAAAACCTGCTGATAAAGTCGCAAAAAACGGGGATGGGTAAGTCTTTTTTTTGACCGTGAACCCCTCAGTTGAGGGTCGGGGAAAGTAATCCATATTTCTTCTATTTCGCTGGGCAGAAAGTAATCGGTTATTTTATCCATAAAAGAGCGGATAAAAGCCACATTCTGCAGTGCTTCATCCATGGCAGTTTTAGCACCTCTCCAAATACGATTGCCTTTTATATCAATACCTATGAAATTTCTTTGCGGATAAAGCTTACCTAATCCAACGGCATATTCTCCTTTACCACAGGCCAATTCCAGCGTTATGGGATGATTATTTTTGAAAAAACTATGCCAATTGCCCCCCATTTCGGAAGGAAATTCCAATACATTGGGGAAGGATTTGATGGCTTGGAAGCGAATTAGTTTTTTTTGGCCCATGGATGCGAAGATATAAGTTAGGGCGTTTTTGCCTTAAAAAATAATTGCTGTGGGTGTTATAATGGTAGATTTCACCCCCTTTTTATACCCCTTCAAATACCATTGCTGCTCCTTGACCAACACCTACGCACATGGTGGCTAATCCGTATTTGGCTTTTGTACGGTTCATTTCATGTACCAGTGTGGTGGATATTCGCGCGCCACTGCATCCCAATGGATGTCCCAATGCTATTGATCCACCATTTACATTTACTTTAGTAGGATCCAACTCTAGGTCTCGCATACAAGCCAAACTCTGTGATGCAAAGGCTTCGTTCAATTCTACCAATGAAAGGTCTTTGGCTATTATACCCGCTCTCTTTAATGCTTTACGCGAAGCAGGTACGGGACCTACCCCCATTATGGCAGGGTCTACCCCAGCAATACCCATGCTTACAACCCTAGCAATGGGTTGAAGTGCAAATAATTTTATGGCTTCCTCACTGGCCAGTAACAATGCCGATGCCCCATCATTTATACCCGATGAATTACCCGCTGTTACCGTTCCATCTTTTGCAAATGCTGGTTTTAAAATGGCTAGTTTTTCGAGACTCGTTTCTCTGGGATGCTCATCTTTATTGAACCAAGTAATCAATCTATCGTTAATCATTTCAATGGCAACTATTTCATTCTCCCACTTCCCATTCGCCCATGCAGCCGCATATTTTTGTTGAGATGAATAGGCAAATTCATCCTGCATTTCTCTGTTTATATTCCATTGTTTGGCTACATGCTCTGCAGTCTCGCCCATATTATAAGGATGATACAAAGAAGCTAATTTTTTATTAGTAAACCGCCACCCAATAGTGCTATCGTAAGTTTCTAGTTTTCTATTCCAAGCACCTTCTGATTTGGCAGTTACAAATGGCGCCCTCGTCATGCTTTCCACCCCTCCAGCAATGTATAAAAGTCCCTCCCCGCATATAATTGCCCTAGATGCATCCATGATGGCCTGCAATCCGCTCGCACAGAGTCGATTTACCGTATTCCCACCTACTGTTACAGGCAATCCTGCCAGTAATGCAGCCATCCTAGCCACATTTCGGTTGTCTTCTCCAGCTTGGTTGGCAGCTCCTGCTATAATATCTTCTATTGCTGCTGGATCTATGCTGGGATTTCGTTGCAACAGCGAGCTGATCATATGCGCCAGCAAATCATCTGGCCGAATACTACTCAACCTACCTCCGTATCGCCCAATAGGTGTTCTTACTGCATCTATAATATAACAAGTTTTCATTATGTTTATCACTTTAAGTACTGCAAGATATAATTTGTGGGTTAAATGGGGCAATGGCAGTATTGGAGTTATCTTTGCCACATGAATGCCCTTTTACCAAATATTCGCCACCAGAGTCAGAAGGAGTTGGAATTGTATTTTGACACTATTGGCGAAAAAAAATTCAGAATCAAACAGATCCAGGAATGGATCTGGCAAAAACATGCCCATAGCTTTAATGATATGAGCAACCTGAGTAAAGACCTCAGAACCAAGCTGGCCAATGATTTTTCTTTGCCGGCCTTGGTTACCGATGCCACCCAATACAGCAGTGATGGAACGGTTAAAAGTCGCTTTAAAACCTTTGATGGGCATATGATTGAAGGGGTATTGATTCCTACTGAGGAAAGAAAAACGGCTTGTGTATCTTCTCAAATTGGCTGTAGCCTGAGTTGCAAATTTTGCGCTACTGGTTATATGGATCGCAAAAGAAACCTCAGTTATGATGAAATTGTAGATCAAGTTGTATTGATTAACCGTGAAAGTGAAAAGGTATTTGAAAAAAAACTGACCAATATTGTATTTATGGGCATGGGGGAACCCTTGCTCAATTATACCAATGTGCTGAAAGCCATTGAACGCATTTCAGCAGAAGATGGATTATTTATGAGTCCCCGTAGAATTACCGTATCCACTGCTGGTGTTGCTAAGCAAATAAAAATGTTGGGGGATGATATGGTTCGCTTTAAACTGGCTTTATCATTACACGCACCCAATGATGCCAAACGCAATCAGATAATGCCGATCAATGAAACCAATAATATCAAAGTATTGATTGATGCTCTCAATTATTTTTATAAAAAAACAGGTAACGAAATCACCCTTGAATACATCCTATTTAAAAACCTGAACGACTCTGCCAAAGACGCTGAAGAACTTACCAAAGTATTCCGCCAAATTCCAGCTGACTTAATCAATATTATTGAATACAACAGCATCGACGCTTTTAAATTTACCAAACCAGATGAAGATGATGTACAACAATTCATGGATATTTTAGCTGCCAATAAAGTAAATGCGCGCTTAAGAAGAAGCAGGGGTAAAGATATTGATGCAGCTTGTGGTCAGTTGGCGAATAAAAACACGTCAACCGTCTGAACGTCAGAAGGTCGGATGGAGAACCCGACGAATAAAGATAAATTCCTAAATCCTGTTGTAAAACAGCAAACTAAAAAACATGCAAAAAAGAACCGACAATTTCAACAAATTCTCTGACAAGAAAAAAGGCAGTGCCGTTAAAGAAGCCATCCGCCAAGAAAAAAGAAAAGTAAAAGCCGATGCCGAAAAAAGGCAGTGCCGTTAAAGAAGCCATCCGCCAAGAAAAAAGAAAAGTAAAAGCCGATGCCCGAGCCGCTGGAGAAGAAATGCGCGCTATGAAAAAAGCCAAAGCTCGTGGAGAAATGATAGCCCCTAAAAAAGTGGAAGGAAGAAAAATACAAGGCAGGGGTGTGAAGGCAGAAGGTAGAAATGTTGGAGCCAAAATATTAAAGCCTGAAGGCAAAAAAGTAGAGAGTGGAAAGATAAAAGTAGAAGGAACTAAGTTAGAAGCTACTACCAAAGATTCAATTATCCCCCTCAATAAATTTGTAGCTCATGCTGGCATCTGCGGTAGACGCGAAGCTGCGGAACTGGTAAAGGAAGGCAAAGTAACGGTTAATGGTGATAAAGTTTTTGAACCCGGTTACAAAGTATCTCAAACAGATAAAATTACTGTTAAGGGCAAAGAAATTTTTCTTCAAAAAAATAATGTCTATATCCTCCTGAATAAACCCAAAGATTTTATTACCACCGCCATCGATCCACAAGGTAGAAAAACAGTAGTGGACTTAATAAAGGGCGCTACCCCCGAAAGGGTTTATCCTGTTGGAAGATTAGACAGAAATACCACTGGTGTTTTACTCCTTACCAACGACGGTGAATTGGCCCAGAAACTTACGCACCCCTCTTATGAAATAAAAAAGATTTATGAAGTTACGCTGGATAAGGCGGTGACTAAAAAAGACCTTGATCAAATCATGAGCGGTATTACTTTAGAAGATGGCATTGTAAATGCTGATTCAGTGGGGTATGCCGATGCTAAAAATAAAAATATTGTCGGCATTGAAATTCACAGCGGCCGCAATAGAATTGTGAGAAGAATTTTTGAACACCTTGGCTACGATGTAAAAGCACTAGATCGAGTAATGTTTGCCAACCTCACCAAAAAAAATGTAGAACGAAGCAAATGGCGTTTTCTAAACGAAAAAGAAGTGCGCCTACTTAAATTTATGAACAAATCTTTTCTTAGAAAAAACAAGACAGCAGAATAAATAATGAGCCCTGAAATAATTTTTGAAAACGAAGCTTTTGTGGCAGTCAATAAACCTTCTGGCTTGCTGAGTATTCCCGACAGAATGGGTGTTACCATTTCCTTGAAAGATATACTCAAACAACGCTATGGAAATATTTATACTGTGCATCGCCTAGATAAAGATACCAGCGGCATCATCATTTTCGCCAAAACAGAAACTGCACATAAAACACTCTCGCAGTTATTTGAAGGAAGAGAAATGGAAAAATATTATATGGGATTGGTGAATGGTCAAATGATGAATTCCAATGGTAGTATTGATGCTGCCATCATGGAACATCCGGGTAAAACCACTAAAATGATCACCCACACAAAAGGTAAGCCGTCTCTTACTGACTATGCAGTAACTGAATCTTTTAGACTTTTCTCTTGGGTTCAATTTCAAATTCATACAGGCAGAACACACCAAATAAGGGTGCATATGCAACATATTGGTCACGCTATTGTTTGCGACGAAATTTATGGTGAAGCAAAACCAATATTACTCTCAGCCATCAAACGAAACTTTAAATTAGCAAAAACAGCAGAGGAAGAAAAACCCATTTTATCGCGACTGGCACTGCACTCTCATCGTTTGAATTTTATTTTTGATGGAATCCCATATCAACTTGAAGCACCATTACCCAAAGATTTAAAAGCATTATTACAACAATTGCGTAAATGGAAAGGATAACCAAAAAATTGAACAATCGCCCCATCACTTTTATACTATTGCTCTCAATTGTATTAATGGTGGTACTTTTCTTTGTTCAGTCTAGATCTGACAAAAGTATTCGTGCCATGCAGGATGGTAATACACTGGCTGTAAAAACTTTTCAGATTAATAATACACTTCAAGAAATCATTAACAATAGCAATTCTTTAGAAAGCGAAAGTAGAAGACAGCTCAACAACAATAAGCAATTACTCAGCGAATCAATCAACAAGAATATTACCGAACTATCGGCAAGAAGCTTATCACTCAAAAGACTTACCGAAGGTTATGCTACAGAAGAAAAATACAAATGGTTACATATATTATTGGAGAAAAAAGTGGGTCTGATAAAATCCATACTAAATAAAGGTTTATCAATTGATAGCGCAAAGGATAAACTCACCGGAGATATCAATAAAAACCTGATAGATAGCATTTATATACTTGCGTCGGATATTCAAATAGGAGCAGAAAAACAATTGCAAGTTACCATTATAGAAAATTCAACGGTATCAAATCAAGTATTGATTATTAGTCGCGCCCTTACTATTTTTGCACTTATTACTATTCTTTTATCTGCTACGTTAATCATTCAACACTTAAACAAAAATTTACAGTTAATTAGAGAACTGGAAATTGCCAAAGAAAAAGCCGATCATGCAGGAAGTATTAAAGAACAGTTTTTGGCAAATATGAGTCACGAAATTAGAACACCACTTAATTCTATTATTGGGTTTAGCAACTTGGCCAGCAAGACAAAATTAGATGGCGATCAAAAAGATTTCATTCAATTTATTAAACATTCCAGCGAAAATTTACTTTATATCATCAACGATATTCTAGATTTTTCTAAGTTAGAAGCTGGTAAATTACAAATCTCCAAAGCTCCTTTTAATTTGCAAGAACTCACTCAGTTTATTGAGATGTTATTTCAGGTGCAACTAAAAGAAAAAAAGATCCATTTTACTTTACAACTAGAAGATTCAATACCCATTAATTTAACAGGCGATGATGATAGGTTGAAACAAATTCTTACCAACCTAATTTCCAATGCTATTAAATTCACTGGTATTGGCGGAAATATTACCCTTAAAATAACCACAGATAAAAAAGAAGATGAAACAGTCTTTCTAAGATTTGCCGTAAAAGACAGTGGCATTGGCATTCCTGCAGATAAACTAAAATCAGTTTTTGAACGTTTTGAACAAGCTGATTCTGCTACCACCAGAAAATATGGTGGTACTGGTCTAGGTCTCTCCATTGTAAAACATTTGGTCTCATTACAACATGGAGAAGTTGATGTAAAGAGTACAGTTAATATCGGCTCTGAATTCATTGTAACCATTCCTTATACTATTAATTATGTAGCAGAAGAAGAAGCACAAACTACCAATACCGTTTTAAAGCGACAATATAATAAAACCGCCCGCGTTTTAATTGCTGAAGACAATAAGATGAATCAATTATTGCTCACTTATTTATTCAGAAACTGGGGAATGAATATTACCATTGCTAAGGATGGACAAGAAGCCATTGATTTATTAAAAGAAGCTCAATTTGACTTAGTACTACTCGATATTCAAATGCCATTAGTAGATGGTTACGGTGTTGCAAAATGGATGCGAGAAGACCAAAAAATGAATACTCCTATTGTAGCAATGACTGCGCATACCATGCCCAACGAAATTGATAATTGTATGGCAGCTGGCATGAATGATTATTTGCCAAAACCTTTAAAAGAAGAACAAGTGATTTCGCTATTTAACAAGTATATTCCATCTGAAAATTGGGCTGAAATAGTTGATACAAATAGTAATGCAACAAAGTATGTTGATATAGATAGTATGAAAAAATTATTTGGCGACGAGCCCACTATTATTCATGATTTTTTAACGCAGTTTACTGAACATTTTGGGCAAGAAATGAATAAATTCAGGTCTGCTCTTGCAGAAAAAAACCAGCCCCAAGTTTTTACCATCGCCCATAATTTAAAAACGACTGTTTCTTCGCTGAATGCCAACACAGCACTATTGGAACCTTTGAAATTAATTGAACAGTATAAAAAAACCGAACCAGATTGGGATCTGATAAAAGCGCAAATTGATATTTTAAGCAAGGCAGAGCCTCAGATTCAATCAGAAATTAGCACCCTTCAAAAGGAATTATTGGCATGAACCAAGTAAAAACTAGCCATACCGATTTTAAATATTATCTCTATGCCATCTGGATCATAGGTATGGCGTTTTTAATATACCTATGCCAGCCCTTTATAAAAAAAGGATCTGGCGTGTATATTCCAGATATTATTGCGGGAAGAGGTCAAATTAATCTGCCTTTTATTCCTATTAAAAATAATACAGGCAATCAAGCATTGGTATTTATAACCATAAATAAAAAGCAATTCCTAACTAAATTTGTAACTTATATATCAGATGAAGAGCTGGAAGTAGAGAAGCAATCTCCACAAACTTTGGATAAAGTAAAAAAGAGTTTTATTATTGTAGGCAGAAAAAAAACTGTTACAACCAACCAAGATTTTATCATCAAATCATCTCCCAAAATATAGTAAATGAAAAAATACAACTTATACATCATTATCAGCCTCATAACGCTCAGCTCCTGCTTCAGTAGTAAAAAAACACAGTTGCAAGAAGTATTGAATCAGGCTAGTATTATTCAACAGGCAGATTTAAAAGTAGTAGAAGCTACCAAGGCAAAAGTAGAAGACCGCTTAAAGGCCGAAGTAATTGATGGTAATATTGCCGATAGTATACGTTTTAAAATTGCCCGTTATTCAAACGAACTTGATTCTTTTAAAAACGCCATCCAGTTTATTGGAGAAAAAGTAAATACAGGAAGAAAGGCTTACAAACAAAATCAGCAAGAAATTGATTCCTCTTTTGCATTGATTGATAGATACAAAAGCAGGGCTAATTTCCGCCTTCGTAGGTTCACCATGATTAATGAATCGTTGGATGTAATTGTGAACCAGCAGCATATATTTGACCTAGCCGCTTTTTTTGGCCCTGGTAAATATGAAATTCCCACAGAAAAAATAAACGTAGCGCAAGAAGCATTTTCACCGCTGATTGACTCACTCGTTGGGTTCTACAATAAGTATGCAGATGTTGAAAAAAGAGCTACGCTGGTAATTCTGGGCTATGCAGACGCGAGTGGCTTTAATCCTGAATCTGCTATATTTAAATCCTTGGCTGGTATGCTGCAAGATAGCTTGCCCAGTAAAGAAAGTATGAATCAAAAACTGTCAGAACTTAGAGCTGTTAATATAGGCGACCTGATGGAATTGTCTCTGGAAAAGAAAATTCCAAATTATACTGCTATTAAGTTTATTGACTTTCTATTTGTTGAAAAAGGCAAGGGAGAAGAATATCCTAGTAAATTGGTAACTGATTATAAAACCGATGATGAGAGAAGAAGAGTCGTATTGCTTTTCTGGAATATCCTCCCCAAATAATTTTATTGATCATCAAATTCCGCAAGAAAATTAAGTCCATTGTTTGTCCACCTATTTGGTAGAGTAATAAAAAATTATTATTTTCGTCTTTTATGGACAAACTTCAGATAGATACAATCATTCAAACAGTAGAGAATTTGCCACTAAAGCAGGCATTTGCCTATTTAGAAGCTCATTTTCCCAATGCGATTGTATTTTCCACTTCTTTAGGGCTTGAAGACCAAGTATTGACTGATATCCTAAGTGCTCAAGAAATTAAAATCCATATTTTTACTTTAGATACAGGCAGGCTTTTTTCTGAAACATACGATTTGCTGGACAAAACAATTGCTTATTATAAGCAGCCCATACAGGTGTTTTTTCCAGAAGCTCCGAGGGTTGAAGCCTATACAGCCGAGAAGGGAATCAATGCTTTTTACGAATCAGTAGAAAACCGAAAAGAATGTTGCGCCATAAGAAAAATAGCTCCGCTTACTAGGGCTTTATCAGGTGCCAAAGTATGGGTAACTGGTTTAAGAGCCGATCAATCTGCCAATAGAAAAAATATGCCGCTAATGGCTTGGGATGAAGAAAAACAAATTTTTAAATACAACCCACTCATCAACTGGACTACCGAAGCACTATCCGACTATATCAACCAACACAATGTACCGCTGAACCCTTTGCACAAAAAAGGCTTTCCTAGCATTGGTTGCGCACCCTGCACCAGGGCAATTACAGCCGATGAAGACCCAAGAGCTGGCAGGTGGTGGTGGGAAACCAGTCACAAAGAATGTGGGCTTCACCAAAGCACCGGAAATTCATAAAAAAACCACCCACTACTCATTAAATTTATAAAAACTGAACCAAGCAATGCAGGCCTATACTTTAAATTATTTACAACAACTAGAAGCCGAGAGTATTTATATTCTTCGTGAAGTGATGGCTCAGTTTGAGAAACCGGCGCTATTATTCAGTGGTGGTAAAGACTCAATTACACTGGCATACTTGGCAAAAAAAGCCTTTAGTCCCGGTAAAATCCCCTTCCCTTTTGTACATATAGATACGGGTCATAATTTTGAAGAAGCACTTGCTTACAGAGACCTATTGGCAAAAGAATTTGGCATCACCCTTATTGTGAGGAAAGTAGAAGACACCATTAAAAAAAGAAATTTAAAAGAAGCTACGGGCAAATTTCCGAGCAGAAACTGGCTGCAAACTTTCACCCTCTTAGATACGATTGAAGAATTTCAATTTGATGCTTGCATTGGCGGTGCCAGAAGAGATGAGGAAAAAGCAAGAGCCAAAGAAAGGGTTTTTTCGGTTAGAAATGATTTTGGCCAGTGGGATCCTAAATTACAACGCCCCGAACTTTGGAATATCTACAACGGAAAAATTCACAAAGGAGAAAACGTGCGGGTATTTCCTATTAGTAACTGGACTGAACTGGATGTATGGAGTTATTTGAAAGCTGAAAATATTCCGCTTCCTTCTATTTATTTTGCCCACGAAAGAGAAATCATTCACCACCAAGGGCAACTATTAGCCGTATCTCCATTTATTACTATTGACGCAGATGATATTGTTGAGAAAAAAATGATTAGATATAGAACAGTAGGTGATATGACTTGTACCGCCGCCGTTGAAAGCAATGCTACAACGCTTGATGAAGTTGTGCATGAAATAAAACAAACCCGCATGAGTGAAAGGGGCGAAACCCGTATTGATGACAGGGTTACAGAAGCTGCAATGGAAGACAGGAAAAAAAATGGTTACTTCTAAAATAAAATATGGACATTCTAAGATTTATAACAGCTGGCAGTGTTGACGATGGAAAAAGTACATTAATTGGTCGCCTTTTATACGACAGTAAAAGTATTTTAACCGATCAACTTGAAGCCATTGAAAAAAGCAGCAAAACAAGGGGTAATGGTGAAATTGATCTTGCCCTTCTCACCGATGGATTAAGGGCAGAAAGAGAACAGGGAATTACCATTGATGTGGCGTATAAATATTTTGCCACTGCAAAAAGAAAATTCATCATCGCCGATGCGCCTGGGCATATTCAGTACACCAGAAATATGATTACTGGAGCCAGCAATGTGAGCCTCGCCATTATTTTAATTGATGCCCGAACTGGTCTGGTTGAACAAACAAAAAGACATAGCATTATTGCTTCCTTACTTGGTATTAAACACGTGCTGGTGGCCATTAATAAAATTGACCTTGTTGGATACAGCGAAGAAGTGTACTATTCCATTGTATCTGCCTATCAACAAATGGCCGATCAGTTGGGAATTCAGTCCGTCAACTATATCCCCATCAGCGCACTCAATGGTGACAATTTTATTCAAGCATCGCCCAATACGCCTTGGTACCAAGGAAAAGCATTGCTTCCATTTTTAGAAGAAGTAGTAATAGATGATACGGTTAACTTGACCAATGCTCGGTTCCAAGTGCAATATGTAATAAGACCACAAACGGCTGAATTTCCAGATTATAGAGGTTATGCTGGAAAAATAATCAGTGGTATTTATAAAAAAGGGGAACAAGTAAATATTCTACCCTCGGGTGCCAGCACTACCATTCGTAAAATTGAAATAGCAGGTGAAGAAGTGGAAAGCGCATTTGCACCACAGAGTGTTACACTTTTATTAGATACCGATATAGATATTAGTCGCGGTGATTCCATCATTCCCGCAGAGGAAACACCACAAATTTCCAATGAAATTACGGTACTACTCTGCTGGTTAAGTGAAGAACCCCTTCAACCTTTTAATAAATATATTCTACAACACAATAATAAAAGGGTACTTGCTAGTGTGAAAGAAATTTTATATAAGTTAGATGTGAATTCACTTACCGAAGAACCCGCTAATAGTGTACAATTGAATGATGTGGTGAAAGTAAAAATAAAAACTGCCGAGCGACTCGTTTTTGATTCATACCAACAAATACAAGGAACAGGAGCAGCTATCTTAATAGATGAAACCAGTAATAATACCGTTGCCGCAATGATGATTCAATAAGCCACTATGAAATGAGCCATAACAAGAATTTGTTATTAACCAAAATATTAATTAGCTCATTCCATATGGCCATTGAAAATAAATATTAACACATGAAAGTATATTATCAAAAAAATTAAATCAATACTAATTCATTATATAAGATGATTTACCCTGTTGTACTTGCTGGCGCCGGTCCCGGTGATGAAGAACTGATTACAATCAAGCTGCAAAAAAACATTGCAATAGCCGATATTATTATTACAGATCGGTTGGTGAATCCACTTATTATTACCAACAATTGTAGCAGCAACGCCGTAATTATTAAAGCAGGCAAACAGGGCTACAATCAAAATTCTTATACGCAATCTGAAATTAATGCAATTATTGTAGAATATGCACTGGCAGGCAAGCGCGTGCTACGCTTAAAAGGAGGTGATATTGCTTTATACAGCAATGTATTAGACGAATTAGAAGCACTACTGGCCAATCAAATTCCTTTCGAAATCATTCCAGGCATTTCTGCTTTTTCTGGTGCATCCGCCTATGCTGGAATGCCATTAACAGCCAAAGGATATTCTCGTGGGGTGCAAATAATAAGTTTTAACCAGACCAGTGAATATAGCAATGCTGACTGGAAGCGGATGGCTGCTTCAAAAGATAGTCTCGTTGTTTATATGGGTGGTAAGAATATGCAGTTATTGGTACAGTTATTAGTAGAAAATGGACTAGACGCTGAAACCCCTATTGCCATGCCAATGAATGGTTTACAAAAATCATGAACTCCATTCAACCAGCTACACCATCGGAAACAACTCCAGCCTCAGCAGTGCCTACTGCAAAATCTCACGAACGTAAATATTACACTGGCATCATCAATACCAATATCAACCTCAATGATATTGGCTCTACTAAAAAAACTTTCCATATTGAAATTGGCACCGAAGAACCCGTAGATTATTTATGTGGAGATTCCCTAGCAGTAAAACCTGTGAATGAATATTCTATTGTACAGAAAATAATTGAACTTACCAGTGCTGATGCCAACAAAATAATATCACTCCCCAAAGCTACTGGCAGCATTGAAGACTTATTAAGTAATAACCTTAATATTTTATACCTGAGTAGCAGCACCATAAAGAAATACGCAGCTATTGTTCAAAAAGATATTCCTGCTACTCGCGTTGATTTATTGAATTTACTACAAGAATATCCGGTAAATAGCAGCATACAATTCGAAGAAATATTGGGCATACTCCTACCCATGGCGCCTAGGCTTTACTCCATTGCTTCCTCGCCTGTTGCACATGAACAAGAAATTCATTTAACGGTTGCACTTGATACTTTTAACACTGAAACTGGCGAACAAACTGGCAATTGTAGTAGGTATCTTGGTGAACTAAAATTAAACACACCCATCCAATTTTATATCCATAAAAACAATGCATTTAAATTGCCACCAGCCGATCAACCCATGATTATGATTGGACCCGGTACAGGCATTGCACCATTCAGGGCATTTTTAGCAGAACGCGACGCTACAGGTGCTACTGGTAAAAACTGGTTATTTATGGGAGAACGGAATTTTAGCAGCGATTTTCTATACCAAACCGAAATACAACAATACCAGAAAACCAATATGCTGCACAAAATAAGTCTCGCTTTTTCAAGAGACCAATCAGCAAAAATTTATGTACAACACCGCATGCTAGAACAGGCTGTAGAATTATTTAATTGGATTGAGCAAGGTGCCTACGTATATATAGCAGGCGCTAAGCATACGATGAGTGTTGATGTAGAACAAGTACTATTACAGATTATTCAGGAGCAGTCTAAAACTACCAAAGAAGAAGCCTTGCTTTATTTGCAGAAAATGAAGCAGGAAAAACGATATCAAAA
>JAAFJB010000065.1 GCA_013297995.1 Chitinophagales bacterium
ACTAGTAGCTGCTGGTAGCCATATCAGTCTTGAATATTTTTCTTATGCTTTGTTGGTATTATTGGCTACGCTATTTTATGGTATTAATGTAAATATGGTTGCAAAGCATATGCAAGGAGTTGGTTCACTTGAAATGGCCGCTTTGGCTTTTGTAGCCCTGCTGTTACCCTGCTTGGGAATACTTTATTTTACCGGCTATTTTTCAATGCCCTTGCTACAAAAACCTTACCTAATTTCAACTGCGGCATCCGCAATACTTGGTATATTTGGAACTGCCATTGCCTCAGTACTTTTTTATATGTTGGTAAAAAGAGCAAGCGCACTATTTGCTAGCATGGTTACCTATGGAATACCGTTTGTAGCAATAGGCTGGGGCATAGGGAATGGAGAACTCGTAAATGGAGCACAAATACTCTGTTTAGCTATTATTTTATTAGGCGTATACCTGGCCAACAAAAAATAATTATACCGACATCATTTCTTTCTCTTTAGCAGCCAAATGCTTTTCTACCAACAAAATATGCTTATCAGTGAGCTCTTGAATTGTTTTTTCTGCGTCTTTTGCTGCATCTTCACTCAGCCCATCTTTTTGTAGTTTCTTAATTTGTTCAATAGCGTCTCTTCTGCCATTGCGAATAGCTACTTTGGCCGTTTCACCCTCCCCACTTGCTTTTTTAAATAATTCTTTGCGCCTTTCTTCTGTGAGTGGAGGCATATATAGCCTAATTTGACTCCCATCATTTTGTGGGGTAATACCAATATTTGCTGCCATGATGGATTTTTCAATAGCTGCCAACATATTTTTTTCCCAAGGCTGAATACTTATAGTACGAGCATCAAGTACGGTTATATTGGCAACCTGAGCTATGGGTGTAGGTGCGCCATAATATGCCACGCTGATTCCTTCCAGCATGGCAGGATTTGCTTTTCCTGCCCTAATTCTAACCAACTCTACTTCAAGATGAGCAATACCTTTCTGCATATTCTCCGAAGCTTCTTCAACAATCAATTCTAAATCTTCCAACATATTTTTATTTTAAACTGGACAAAACTAATAAATCCTTAGAATAAATCACTTAGAAACAGGGTATTGATCTGATAAGCAGTTTCTCGTACCCTTTATTCTTTGTCTACAATACGAGCGTCGCCCTTTCTAAAAAAATTAAGATTGCTATAAGCAGATTTAATTCCCCCAGAAGCTGTATCTAGTTGACTGCCTTTAATTAGTTTTAATTTTATTGACTTTCTTCGTTTCGTATATTGTAAGAAAGCAACTCCACAAAAAAAGCCAACCACCTGAATTAAAATCACTTTAGTGGTACCTATGGGCAGTAAAAAATAAGTGATAAAAATGATGAGTATGGCTACGGCAGATAGTATAAAAGTAATATTCATATGTGAGAACCCTCTATCTAATAATAGATGGTGTAAATGATTTCTATCTGGTGAAAAGGGAGATCTTCCATGTAAAATTCGGATTGCAAATACTCGTAAAGTATCTAACAATGGAATTAATAATACCCCAAATCCCATGGCTGGTGAGGCCAAAACAGGAAGAATTTTAGTGGTTTCTGCCATATTTATAAAGTGAATTACCAATATTGCATTTACCACCCCAATCAACATGGCACCTGTATCTCCCATAAATATCCGTGCGGGTGTATAATTATAAATAAGAAAGGCAGCCAAAGCAGCTGCAAAACTAAACCCAATTAATGCATAGTAAAACTCACCACTCATTAATCCAAAAAAAGCAAAGAAAGAAGAAGTAACAATGCCCATACTTCCAGCCAACCCGTCTACCCCATCTATTAAATTAAATGCATTTATAATTACAATTATAGTAAAAAATGAAAGGCAACATCCCATGGTATAATCAATATCCCCAATTCCTAAAAATCCATGCATGCTAGTGATGACTAAATTTGCTTTGAAAATTAAAATAGCAGCCACCGCCAATTGTCCCAAAAATTTCTTAAACGGAGTAAGAATAAGTATATCGTCTTTTATTCCAAAGAAAAAAATCACCATACAGGCGGTTAAATAGTATTGGAAAGTTGCTACCGCTTCTCTGTTTGTTAGATCTGCCATTAATAACAATCCTACCATAAATCCTGCAAAAATACCCAGCCCTCCTAAAGAAGGAATGGGATCTTCATGAATTTTTCTATCGCTCGGTACATCAAATAACTTTTTCATATTTGATACCTGAATAATTACTGGAATTGCATAGAAAGTAATTACAAATGCGAATATTGACCCCAAAATAATATTTTCCATAAAGGTTTGGATGGGTTAAAGTAGACCAAGTTACACTGCAAAATAGTGCTAGTTTTTATAACAAACCAAAATATTGATGGTTTGATTGTTAAATACTACCATCAATAAGGTATTTTGTATCTAAATATGAGCCAAATGCTTTTATCTTCGCTGCCTAATATCATTATATGTCTAGCATAGCAGAATTAAAACAAGTGTCTTCTCAAGTGAGAAGAGATATCGTAAGAATGGTTCATGGAGTTCAAAGTGGTCACCCAGGCGGTTCTTTGGGATGTACTGACTTTTTAACCGCTCTCTTTTTCCACAGCATGAAACACGATAGAAATTTCAATATGGATGGTAAGCAGGAGGACTTATTCTTTCTTTCAAACGGTCATATTTCCCCTGTTTTTTATTCAGTTTTAGCACGTTCAGGTTATTTTGAAGTAAAAGAGTTGGCTAGTTTCAGAAAACTCAATACCCGATTACAAGGCCACCCTACCACCCACGAGCACTTACCTGGCGTAAGAATTGCGAGTGGTTCTCTAGGTCAAGGAATGAGCGTTGCCATAGGTGCGGCACTTACAAAAAGACTAAATAATGATCCACATTTGGTATTTTCTTTACATGGTGATGGGGAATTGCAAGAGGGTCAAAACTGGGAAGCCATCCTTTTCGCAGCGCATAATAAAGTAGATACCTTAATTGCTACCATTGATGTAAACGGACAACAAATTGATGGTTCTACTAAAAAAGTACAAAACTTAGATAGCTTACGTAATAAATTTGAAGCTTTCAACTGGACGGTACTTGATATGAATGGAAATGATATGGATGATGTAGTTGCTGTGCTAGACAAAGCCAAATCAATGACTGGCCAAGGTAGCCCCATCTGCATTCTAATGAAAACAGAGATGGGTAAGGGCGTAGATTTTATGGAAGGCAGTCACGAATGGCATGGCATAGCACCCAATAATGAACAGCTTGCGAAAGCATTGGCTCAATTACCAGAAACTTTGGGTGACTATTAAAAACTAAGCAGCAAACAGGGCAATTATCGCAACGCATACAATTGTTTACTGGCTTTTTTAGCCGTAAACCAAGCTGCGCAGCTAGCAATGGCTATTACGGTTGCTAATACCAACTGGTAATCAGATGCGAGTGATTTTACAGGGTAATAATCTATAATAAAAGTAGATCCCCCCAGTTTTAAAAGGTGAAATTGATTCTGCAAAAAACAGATAATTGCCCCCATTAAAAAACCAGCACCCGTTCCAATTCCTGCCAACAGCAACCCTTCAAGTAAAAATATGTTGCGAATTCTTTGCTCGTTTGCGCCCATTGCCTTTAGCACCGCAATGTCTTTTTGCTTCTCTAATACCAGCATGGTAAGTGCGCCAACCATATTGAATGCAGCCACTACTAATATAAGCGAAAGAATTGCGTAAATCACCCATTTTTCAGTCCTCATTACCGCATAAAGCGAAGGGTTTTGTTCATAGCGGGTAAGTACTTTAACGGAAGTGCCAAAAATTTTTTGAAGTGATTTTTTTACCCGCTGCTCTTCATCTTGTGTTGTTCTAAACTCTATGGCACTGTATTCATTAGCAGCCAAATTGAGCATATATTGAAGAAAAGGTATATTGGTGAATACATATTTATTATCAAACTCCTGTTGAATTACAAAACTACCGCTGGAACTAACGTTGTAAGAATGTAGCCCATCAACAGAATTAAAAGAAGCATTCTTGTTAGGAAAATACAAGGTGAGCGGCTCTATATTCCTACCAATATTAGCACCTACTGCATTTTCAATTCCTGCCCCCATTACAATTGTTGGATTTTCTAAACTACCCAAATCAAAGCTTCCTCGTTGAATATATTGCTCTATATGATTCACCAAATTATACCGATTGCCTACCCCTTTCACCGTTACAATAGTTTGTGTTGAGCCAGTTAGCAATGCTTTTTCCTCTACAACAAAATCAAAAGCCTGAATATTTTTAAGTGCTTGTAGTTGATGCAGCTGATGCTTATTTACCAAGAGTGTTTTACGTTTTGCTGGAACTACTTTTACCGATGCATAGAAGTCTCCATACAAGCTTTTCACCAATGCCTCAAAGCCATTGGTAACACTCAATATAATTATTAAAGACGCAGTACCAACAGCTATAGCAGTAACAGAAATCCATGCAATAATATTTATAGCTTGTGTTGTTTTTTTAGAACGAAAATAGCGCCAGGCAAAAAGTAAATTCACGATCAATATTTCATTTTGAATGAGGAATTCTGAATAGCCTGCCCAACCTATTCAATTGATTCAGACTGGCGTTGATCTGTTTCATTAATTTGTTTAAATACTTGCTCCATTTTAAAAACATAATCCAAAGTATCATCATTATAAAAATGAAGCAAGGGAATTCTCCTTAGCTGGTGCTTCATTTTATCGGCCAATTCTTTTTTAATTTCCCATGCCCTGGCCTCAATTTTTTTCATGGTGAGCGAAGCCTCCTTTACCTGAAATAAACTCAAGTATATTCTAGCTTCTAAAAGGTCGGGGGTAATTTTCACACTAGAGATAGACACCATACCTCCATCTATCATACTCAAATTGAGGCGTCTAAATATATCATTCAATTGCTCTTGCAAAGCTCCTGCTACTTGCCGCTGGCGTTTTCCTTCCTCCATATTTAATCTGTTTATGGGTGTAAAATTAGTTACTTTGCTTTGTTTTAATCATTTAATTCCTTTATGAAGCGATTTGAGCGGATTTTATTCTACCTAGGCAGCCAAAAAAGAAAAATTGTATTATACATTGCGTTTAACCTGCTTTCAGTGCTTTTCTCATTGGTGTCTCTTGCAATGCTTGCCCCATTCTTACAACTTTTATTTGGAAAGGAGAAACTTGTAAATACAAAACCTGTTTGGGAGTACAGTGCAAACGGAGTGCTTACCTATCTAAAATTCATACTTAGTGATCTCATTCGTAATTATGGGGTTAATTCAGCCCTAGCAGCTATTGCCCTAATTATTGTGCTTGCCATTTTTTTAAAAAATGCATTTACCTACCTCTCTTATTGGGTGTTGGCGCCTATTCGGAATTATATCATGTCTAAACTTAGGAGTGATCTTTACGCAAAAATTCTAGCGTTACCCATTGGATATTTTACTGAGCAGAAAAAGGGCGATATCATAAGTAGAATGAGTAATGATGTAAACGAAATTGAGTGGAGTGTGATTGGAACCCTTGAGGGATTAATTCGCGATCCACTAACTATTTTAATAATATTAACTTGGCTCATTATTATTAGTCCCGTACTTTCCTTATTCTTATTGGTGCTATTACCGGTTACTGGCTTTTTAATTGGAAGATTGAGTAGGTCACTCAAAAAGCAATCCACAGAATCACAGGAAGAGCTGGGTGTATTAATGTCTATTCTTGATGAAACCCTTACAGGATTAAGAATTATTAAAGCCTTTAATGCAGAAAAGATAGTGGCATCAAAATTTTTAGCCACCAATACATCTCTGAATATATTGCGTAATAAAATGGCATTTAGACGCGATTTAGCATCGCCAATGTCTGAATTTATGGGGGTACTGGTTTTATCTACAATTTTGTGGGTGGGCGGTAGAATGGTATTAGGTCATCATAACGGGTTAGAGGCAGATGGCTTTATTACTTATATTGTATTTTTCACTCAAATTATTTCTCCTGCCAAGTCACTCTCTACTTCTTTTTACAATGCGCAAAGAGGCAGTTCCGCCATTCAAAGAATTGAAGAAGTGTTAAAAGCAACAGAATTGGTAGCAGACAAAAAAAATGCTTTACCAATTTCTCAATTTAATCATGCCATTGAATTTAAAAATGTTTCCTTCCATTATGAAGGAATCGAAATTTTAAAAAATATCAATTTAAAAATTGAGAAAGGCAAAACCATCGCACTAGTTGGAGCATCGGGCGCTGGTAAAAGCACTTTGGTAGATTTAATTCCTAGATTCCATGATGTAACTGCGGGTGAATTATTAATTGACGGAATGAATATAAAAGACTGTTCTTTGTTTTCCGTAAGAAAGTTAATGGGAATTGTTACGCAGGAACCCATTCTATTTAATGAAACCATTGCAAACAATATTACCTTAGGAACTGAAAATGCTAGCACAGAAGCTATTGAAAATGCGGCTGCTGTTGCCAATGCTCTTTCATTTATTCAGATGAAAGAGCAAGGTTTTAATACCAATATTGGGGACCGTGGCACCAAATTAAGTGGGGGGGAAAAACAACGTATTACCATAGCAAGAGCAGTATTAAAAAATCCCCCTATTCTAATTTTAGATGAAGCCACTTCCTCATTAGATACTGAAAGTGAGAGACTAGTTCAGGATGCTATTTACAATATGATGAAAAATAGAACATCTATTGTTATTGCACATCGCCTCTCTACTATTAGAAACGCTGATGAAATTATAGTATTACACAAAGGCGAGATTTCAGAAAGAGGCACTCACGAAAGTTTAATCGCCTTAAATGGTATTTACAAAAAATTAGTTGACATGCAGGAAGTGAAATAACTATTTTTCAAATACGGCTAGAATATTTGAAGCAATATTAGGCGGTGCCATTTCATCTGCTAACAATACAGGCGTTCTTTTGGGCTCTACAGTTAAATCAAGATGAGACATATCGTATATACTATACCCATGATCGTTTAAAAAGTGAAACATTTGGTCTCTTTCCTCCTTAGATAGGGTTGGAAAGACTTCTGCAATAATGGTTGGTTTATACTCAGAAATTATTTGATTTAAAGTTTTCAGCACCCCCAAATCATTCCCTTCAGTATCTACTTTTATAAGTGCAATTTTAGGCAGCCATTCCCGAAAATTATTATTTAAATACGCTTGTAAATTCACCCCTTTTACTTTTTGCTTTAGTTTGAATTTGCCATGAATATTATCAGTTTCATTTCCTACCAGCCCCCCATTGCTAAATGAGGCTTCTGAAGACGCAAAATAAAATTCACCATCCTCAGGTGTTGCGGCCACTTGTAAAGGAATAATAGTTGATTTCTGCTTATTTAACGAAGTATTGGCTGCTAAAATAGCGTAAACCTGTGTATTGGGGTCTACTCCAATTACCATGCCTTCTTTGCCGGCAGCGATAGCCATTGGAACAGTGAGGTCTCCGGTATTTGCACCAATATCAATCACTAAGCTACCCTTACTCACCAATGTTTTAAAGAAATTAACCTCAGCTTGCGTAATTACTTTAGCAGGAACCAAAGGGTTAAGCCAGTTTGCGTATTCAACCATTCCATCCTCGGCAAGATTAAACTGATCTACTCTATATCCAAAATCTTGAAATACTCTTCTGGCTTTTTTCCTTGCCAAGGAAGCTTTTAAATAGGAGAATAACATATACAATAATTTAAAATAAGGGTCTTTTTGAGTTAAAAAAAGCCGCATTAAATGCGGCTTTAAAATTTGTAAATATATTATTCGGAGGATGGCTTTACAAGCCCCAGTTTAGCTTCAAGGCTTAGCGTTGCATGCGGAACTGCGCGTAATCTAGCTTTATCAATTAAGCGACCTGTAACGCGGCAAATGCCATAAGTTTTACTTTCAATACGCATGATGGCTTTCTCCAAATGGTCAATATAAGTAATTTGTCGACTAGCCATTTGGCTCAATTGCTCTTTTTCCATACTCATTGTGCCATCTTCCATGGTCATATAACGAGCATCGTCATTGTCGCCCCCCATTTCATCCTTTCGAGTAATTAAGCCTTGCAAGTAAGACAACTCTTTTTTGGCTGCCTCTAATTTTTTATTAATTAAATCTCTAAACTCATTTAAGTCGCTATCACTATACTTAACCAAAGGTGCTTGTGGCCTAACAATTTCCACTCTTTTTTCTAAGGGCGTATACCCAGGATTATATGGCACACTGGTTTTGGCGCTAATCTTAGGTAGCTTAACGTCTTTAATGGGACCAGGAACTTTTTTAACCGGTTTCACGGGTGGTGCTGGAGCAGCTTTTACTACAGGCTTTGTGGGAGAAATTGCAGCGGCTGACTTAACAACTACTGGAGCAACTGCTGGCTTAACCACTGGTTTTGCAGGAAGGATTGCAGGTTTAGCAGCTACCACTACTGCTTTAGCAGGCAATTTAGTCTCAGGTTTTGCAACTGATTTGGCAGCAGTCTTTTCAGGAGCAGGCTTGGCAACTGGTTTAGCGGGCGCAGGCTTAACAACTGGTTTAGCTACTGATTTTACAGGTGCTTTTGCAGGAGCAGACTTGGCAACTGACTTTACAGGAGCAGGCTTAGCAACTGGTTTAACGGCCGATTTTACTGGTGCTTTTGCAGCAGGTTTAGCAGCTGGTTTTGCAGGTGCTGGTTTCTTAGTAGCCATAAGGTTTATCCTTTTTTGTTTACTTCCACATTAATTAGCGTGGAATTGACTTCAATTTCTGTGCCTGCCTTGATTTCAGACACCCAGTCAATTCCATCTGCCAAAATTTCGCGGCAAATATAGTCGTTAAATTTAATTATTGATGCTTCAAGGGCAGAACCTGCTTGCAATCGCACGAAAATACGGTCTGTAAGCTCAAAACCGCTTTCTTTTCGAATATTTTGTACCCTATTTACCAACTCTCTTGCGTCTCCCTCCTGCTTTAACTCCTCCGACAGGGTAATATCTAAGGCAATTGTTAATTTTCCTTTGCTGGCTACACTCCATCCTGGAATGTCTTCGGCTGTGATATCTACGTCGGCTGTATCAATGGTATACGTGCCAGATTTTAATAGTAAGGTGGCTTGCCCAGCCCGTTCTAGTGCAGTAATTTCTGCTTGACTAAACGCACCAATTGCGGCGGCAGCTTCTTTCATGGCCGCGCCCAACTTAGCACCGAGGGTTTTAAAGTTGGCTTTTATTTTTTTGCTGATTACACCTGTGGTCTCAGTTATATACTCCAATTCCTTCACGTTTACCTCTGCTTTAATCAGATCTTCCATCTTCTCCAACTGTAGTTTCATCTGAGCATCTAATACAGGTATCATTATTTTTTGCAGCGGCTGACGCACTTTTATATTCACTTTTTTTCGAAGTGATAATACCAATGAGCAGGTTTCTTGTGCCAACTGCATCCGCTCTTCTAATGATGGGTCTATTACTGATTCATTATAAACCGGATAATCGGCATGGTGCACAGATGCAACTTTGAATTGATTGGTAACCGCATTTAAATTGGAAAATACTGCATCACTAAAGAAAGGAGAAATGGGGGCAATTAACCGTGTAATGGTTTCTAGGCACTCATACAAAGTTTGATACGCACTTATTTTATCGGTTTCATACTCACCTTTCCAAAATCGTCTTCTGCACAGGCGTACATACCAATTGCTGAGCTGGGCATCCACAAATTCTTCAATAGCCCGGCCTGCGGCAGTGGGTTCAAAATCGTTCATGCTATCAGTAACCTGCTTAATCAATGAATGTAAAGAAGATAGTATCCATTTGTCAATTTCAGGCCTTTGTTCCAACGGAATATACCCTTCTTTAAAAGCAAATCCATCTACATTGGCATAGAGACAGAAGAATTGATAGGTATTGTAAAGGGTGCCAAAAAATTTACGTTGTACTTCCTGTATTCCAGCCAGATCGAATTTTAAATTATCCCAAGGTGAGGCATTGGTAATCAGGTACCAGCGGGTAGCATCAGCCCCATATTTTTCAATGGTTTCAAAAGGATTCACCACATTGCCGAGGCGCTTGCTCATTTTATTGCCGTTCTTATCCAATACCAACCCATTACTCACAACCGCTTTGTAAGCAACACTATCAAAAAGCATGACTGCCAACGCATGTAAAGTATAAAACCATCCCCTGGTTTGATCTACACCCTCCGCAATAAAGTCGGCAGGAAAGGCTTCGCCTTTATCAATCAAATCTTTATTTTCAAAAGGATAATGCCATTGCGCATAAGGCATAGCACCACTATCAAACCAAACATCTATTAAATCGGGAACCCTTTGCATGATCTTTCCATTAGGCGATATTAAGAAAATATCGTCCACAAAAGGCTTGTGAAGGTCATCGGTTTTAAATCTAAATATGGGTTGAATAAATGTATAGCTTATATTTGCTTCAGAAACTGCTCCCAAATTATCACGGTTAAGTGTAGGGATAATTTGCGTAGTGTTGGAGAGTACGGAATCGCTACCAACTTCATCAGTTTCTTTTTTCTTTTTAAACCCTGTTACCAGCCAACTATAATCTTCATTGTGTAAAAACTGAGAAATAACTACAATATAATTTTCAGTTTGAAGTTCCGTTCTTCTGGCATTTACTGGCCCATATTCTCTTACAATTTTTCCATTTACAATTGTTTCTACAATTCCTTCAAAAACAGACTCTAAAGTTTGTTGTTTAAATTCATCAATATTTTTTGACTCCCAGTTTCTTTTTGCAATAATTTTTGAGGTGCCATAACCTCCCTCAAAATCTTTTTCAATATCACCTTCTTTACCCCATAAAAAATGGATAAACCCGTTCGTAATATCTGGTCGGCAAACTGCAAATTCTAGGTCTTTTTGATGTAGAATTTGATAATTGAATGCTTTTAATGCCAGGAATTTTTCCCGCTCCGAATCATAATTTTTTATCCTTTCTTCACTTACATAAAATTCATTTGCTTTTTGAATGGAATCATTTAACTCCTGTATAGAGCCAATACAAACCTGTTCTTCGCCATCTTCCGATTTCCATATTGGCAACGGAGTTCCCCAATAGCGACTGCGACTCAAATTCCAATCCACCATATTTTCTAACCAGTTACCAAAGCGACCCTCGCCTGTACTTTTGGGTTTCCAATTAATGGTTTTATTCAGTTCTACCATACGGTCTTTTACCGCCGTGGTTTTAATAAACCAAGCATCAAGTGGATAGTATAAAATGGGCTTATCAGTTCTCCAACAATGCGGATAACTGTGCTCATATTTTTCTACTTTAAAAGCCCTATTTTCTTTTTTCAGTTTTACACAGATGTCCACATTCACATCTATATAATTGGGTTCATCTTTATAATTTTTTACATAGCGATTGCTGAATTCACCAAGGCCTTCTACAAATTTTCCTTGCTTATCAACCATGGTCAATATACCAATATTGAATTTCTTTCCAACCTTATAATCGTCTGCTCCAAATGCAGGGGCGGTGTGCACAATACCGGTACCATCTTCGGTGGTAACAAAATCACCTGTGATGATGCGGAAAGGTTTTGCATCTGGAGTTATTTCTTCAATTGCTTTTAATGAATTTGCTTCATAAGCAAGCAATTGTTCGTATTCTATTCCAGCTAAATCACAGCCTTTGAAAGTATTAAGCACAGACCAAGGTAATAATTTTGCTTTTTCATCATAGGCATCAAAATCACCATTTTCACCTTCAGGCTTGAAATACTTACCCAACAAAGCTTTAGCAAGTATTACTTGTACAGGAATATGGGTATACGGATTGAATGTTTTTACCAAAACATACTCAATATTTGGCCCCACTGTTAACCCCAAATTAGAAGGCAATGTCCATGGAGTGGTTGTCCATGCCATAAAAAAAATAGCTGCCCCACTACTTGCTTCAAACAATAAAGCGGACTGCTCATTTTCCACCATTTTAAACATAGCCACCGCACTCGTATCTTTCACATCTTTATAGGTACCTGGCTGATTCAATTCATGCGAACTTAGTCCCGTACCAGCGGCAGGGGAATAGGGTTGAATGCTTACACTTTCATAGAGCAACCCTTTTTTATAAAGCTCTCCCAATATCCACCAAAGTGTTTCAATATAATTGTTTTCGAAAGTAACGTAGGGCTGATCTAGGTCCACCCAATAACCCATTTTAGTGGTAATATCATCCCACTCTTTTTTATACCGCAACACTGCTTCGCGGCATTTGCGATTATAGTCCTCAACAGATATTTTTACGCCGATATCTTCTTTGGTAATACCCAGTTCTTTTTCTACTCCCAATTCTATGGGCAATCCGTGCGTATCCCACCCCCCTTTTCTTTTTACCTGAAAGCCTTGCATGGTTTTATAGCGGCAAACCATATCTTTCAGTGTGCGTGAAATTACGTGGTGAATGCCAGGCATCCCATTGGCACTGGGTGGCCCTTCATAAAATACAAAAGGCTTCTGTCCTTGGCGCAAAGAAATACTTTTTTCAAAAGCATCCTCCGCTTTCCAGTTGGCCAAGATTTGTTCTTCAATACTGGGCAAATTCAATCCCGAAAATTCCGCATATTTCACACTCATATATTTCTATCGGCAGCACCGATTCAGTGAAGGGTTAAAAATGACGGCGAAGGTACGGATCAATCATAAAAAAAACAGGGGTATCTTTAAAGGATGAAAATCGTCTTCTTTTCGGCCCAGCCCTACGACAAAGTGTTTTTTACTAAGTTCAATACCCATAAAGCTGAGTTATTATTCTTAGAAACTATGTTGAATGACCAAACCGTGAATTTGGCCGAAGGCGCTCAGGCCATCTGTGTATTCGTGAACGATAAAGTAACAGCAGCGGTTATGGCCAAGCTGGCGGGGCTTAAAATTAATATCCTAGCATTGCGTTGTGCTGGATTTAATAATGTTGACCTTGAAGCAGCAAAGCTAAACGGAATAAGGGTTTGCAGGGTACCCGCCTATTCGCCCGAGGCAGTGGCCGAACACGCTGTTACCATGCTGCTTACACTTAACCGAAAAACCCATAAAGCATACAATAGGGTAAGAGAGCAGAATTTTGCACTACAGGGTTTATTGGGCTATAACCTGCATGGTAAAACGGTGGGGGTAATTGGCACAGGCAATATTGGAACCGTTTTTTGTAAAATCATGCTTGGCTTTGGTTGTAAAGTATTGGCTTTTGACCTGATTGGCAACAAAGCATTGGAGGCCATTGGCGTTGAATACGAGCCACTTATAACGGTATTGAAAGCAGATATTATTTCACTGCACTGTCCATTAAACGAACAAACCAAACACCTTATTAACCCTGAAACCTTAGCCATGATGAAGACGGGAGTGGTGCTTATTAATACCAGTAGGGGTGGATTGATAGATACAACAGCAGTAATTGCCGCATTAAAGTCGCAGAAGATAAGTGCATTGGGCATAGATGTATATGAGCAGGAAGAAAAATTGTTTTTTCACGATTTATCGGAAAATATTATTCAGGATGATATTATTCAGCGGCTCATGAGCTTTCCAAACGTACTCATCACTGCCCATCAAGCTTTTTTTACCGACGAAGCCCTTGCGGAGATTGCTACAACAACGTTAAATAATATACAAAATTTAATAGAAAACACAAAATTGAGCCCACAGGCTGCATTAATAGCTTAATTTATATCTTTAAAATACCTGATTAAAGGCAACAAATTATATGAATTGTTTAAAAAAATATTTTTTATTTCCTGCCTTAGCGGCACTGATACTAACAGCTTGTAGCAAGGAAATTAGTTTAGAAGGAACTGGGCTTGGGGGTACCGCAGCAGGAACTTTACAAGATTCACTCGGTAATTGTAAAAATATGGTTGTTAAAGGGAGGTATTTGGTTGATACATTACTAAGAGACAGCAACTATATATTGGTGGAAGTTAATTTCACTACCCAAGGAAAATATAAAATAAGTACAGTTGAAGAAAATGGGATGATTTTTTTAGACTCTGGTTTTGCGTTTTCACTAGGTAAAATAGCGGTTAAGTTGAAGGGTAAAGGAAAACCAATTTTACCAGGCACAACTAACTTTATTGTAAATTTCGGCAACAGCAATTGTAATTTTTCCATAACAACTACTACCCCAGAAAACAATGGCGGCAGCACAGCAAGTTTTTTATGCGTAAAAGCGGGCGGCTATATTGACTATGCAGTAACGCCTCCTTTTTCTGGCCCTAATGGCATTATTGACCATTTTAGAGCAACCATTGTCGCAGGAACAACCTCTTTTTCATATAAAAATCAATTGAATGATTATACAGAATATAGTACAGATTTAAATGACAAAGTGTATACTAGAAAAGACAACCAAGGAAAATATTACCAATACGGAACACCTGAATTTGAGTATTTTTATTTCTATGATAGTATTGTGCAAGATAGCAGAATGGATTTTCTATACTTAGATGAAAGCAAGGCTGTAAATGATTCTTGGGAGACAGATACTTTAAGAGTGGGAATAGATTTTGATGGTCCATCAGGTGCCAACCCTATGATTTATGGAGCAGCAAAACTTAAACTTACGATTTTGAAAAAAGATGAAGTTGCAAGTTATTTTGGGGCTCTCTACAATAATATTGTTAGGGTAAAAAGAGAACTTCTTTTTAAAAGAGATAATGGAAATGCCTACACAATCCTTCCCTATTACGCAGTTATTTCCTATGCAAAGGGTATTGGAATGGTAGACCAACAAATTTTCGAGAGCAATACTGCGGCAGCTCCTTTTCAAACCATTACTATTAAAGGATGGAGAGGGTTGTAGAAAAAATAAAAGGAT